>DTTI01000006.1 GCA_012964825.1 Candidatus Neomarinimicrobiota bacterium | reverse complement strand
AGTGTTACGGTTGAATAACCTACCCCTTTGATGAAATTCAGACTTCTGCTACCGATGGTACTGGGCCTGTTTCTGAGCGGACCGCTATTAGCAAATTCTGCCAACCAGCGTTTTGATGAGTCGCGCTCCAGGAAACTTTTTGAACAGGGTGTTGAACATTATAATGCTGGCCGCTATTACAGTGCATTGGACATTTTTAGGAGGCTGAAAAACCACCCGCCGGAGGAGTCACCGCAGATCACAGCAAGCATACTCATGTGTATGAAATCGTATGCACAGGTGGGCCGATACGATGAAGCAAAGGCCACAGCGCGGGAATTTCTTAAAAAATTCAACGACAGTGCTTATTTGCCTGATGTCCACATGACGCTTGGGGACATTTACGTGAGCGAAGGTTATTACGGCGCGGCGTTGGAGTCTTACCTCAAAGCCCGTAGTGCCGGCGGGGTAAGAAATACTCAGATCGATGAAAAGCTTTTTAAGCTCTCTTCCGGATTTGTTGGCAAGGAGAAGCTAAACGCACTTATGGCTACGGAAACTAATTCCACGTCCCGGTCTATTCTTTCGCTGGCGCTGGCGAATGGATTGATCTATGAAAGTAAGCGTGATGAAGCCGCCCTTATTTTGTTCAAACTGGACAAATCAACCCTGCCGAAATCCTTCCAGGAATATTACGAAAAGCTCCGGGGTGAAACGTATGAAAAGCGAGGTAAATCTAAAACAATTGGTCTCATTCTCTCTACCAGCGGCCCCGATGAAAAAATGGGGCTTTCATTTCTGAAGGGAGTTCATGAAGCGACGCGAGATATACAGAAACTGAAAAATTTTTCCATCTCAACAGAGATCATCGATATCGAAGGAGACGCTCTGAGTGGCATCCAGGCACTTAAGCATTTGACGCAGAATAGCAACGTTCTGGCCGTTATCGGACCGAGGGAAAATTCCGCCTCCCTAGCTGTGGCCGCAGCGGGTAAGGACGGCTCCACACCACTGCTCTTTCCCACTTCTGATCTGAAAGGGCTGTCATCAGTTGGCGAAAGCATTTATCAGATGAATACCGATCTTTCTCTCCAGGGGCGTTATGCTGCCCGCTATGCGGCCAAAACACTTTCGGCCGAAACAGTGGCCGTCTTGGCACCATCTGACAGGCTCGGTAAAGAACTGGCGGACGGTTTTCTGAACGAAGCCGATGAACTAGGTGTAGAAATAGTTTCTGTGGAGTGGTACTCTGGAATTCCTGTGGATCTGTCGCCACAGCTGACAGCTTTGCGTAATGTTGCATTTCGTCTTGAAGCGGGAAAACCAAAAAAATTAGAAGGTGAAATTGTCTTAGATACCGCTGATAACACTTTTGATATTTCCAGCACGGATTTTTTTGCTGAGGAAGCCACCGGTGATCTGGAGAAGGAAGAGGTGGATTCTACAGAAATTGTTTTGTCAACCATCGATGCTGTATATCTACCTATCCACCCCGGTGATATAAATTATGTCACTTCCCAGTTTTCCTCCTATGGACTGGAGACCCAGCTTCTCGGAAATGTGAACTGGTACGATCCGGATGAATTGAATCAGGATATGATCGGTTCAAATCTACAGGGGATGATTATCCTTACTGACTACCTCCATCCTCAGGAGCAACAGTCGGCTGACAGGGCCTGGGAGATTACCAGCAACATCGAGAACAGAGATGAAATCCGGATGGCTTTGGCAGGATATGATCTTACCATGTTTCTTGGTGGTTATCTCGAATCCGCTGATTCTCGTGCCGCTTTGAAGATGAATTTGGAAAGAGCAGTACCGTTGAGAGGCTTGAGTAAATTTTTCGCCTTTTCTCCTAGTGAACCCCGCCTGAACGCCTCCATCCATTTGCTGAGATATGCAAAGAACAGACTCACGCTTGTGGGTGAGTTCGTTGGCGATTCCCTCTACTCCTACATTTTAGAAATACCCTGAAAACGACCGTCAAGGAAAGTTCATTCACCCTTGAGGATCTATCACTGCATCTGCAAAATGAGGTGTATGCGTCCATCGTTTATCGGGCCGGCAAGAGGAAAGGGCGTTTCAATGATCTTCTCGATTTTTCTGACAGACTAGACAATAATGGTAAGGTAGCGTATGCCAGGCAGATTCATTCAAATAAAGTAGTTTCTGTAGACACTCCGGGGCTCGTGGGTGAATGTGACGGCCTCATCAGTGACTGCCCGAATGTGGTCCTAGCTATTCAGGTAGCGGACTGCCTACCAATTTTTCTTACAGCACCGGATATGTCGGTTATCGGTCTCATCCATGCAGGCTGGCGGGGAACAGTCGCTGGTATAGCCGGAGAAGCCGTTTTTAAACTGAAAGAAGATTTCGGTGTTAAGCCGAAATTACTCTCCTGCTTTATCGGTCCTTCCATTCACACTTGCTGTTATACCGTGGGGGCGGAGGTTAAAGAAAAATTTCATACGGATCACTTGACTAAGAATGGGCCGAGTCACTACACTCTCGATCTCATTAGCGCAAATAGTGCGCAACTGAGTGAAGCTGGAGTGGCCGCTGAAAAAATTACCGTGGATAAGAGATGCACACACTGTTCCGAATCTGGGTTGCATTCCTATCGCCGACACGGTGACCGTGCGGGACGGAATATCTGCTTTCTCAGCCTGAAATGAGTCTGATACCACTATGTCTGTCATAAACGCACTCATCTTGGGTTCTCTTCAAGGTGTCACTGAGTTTTTGCCGGTGAGTAGCTCAGGTCATCTCGTGCTCATAACCAAGGGGCTTAATG
This sequence comes from Candidatus Neomarinimicrobiota bacterium, assembly GCA_012964825.1. Lineage (NCBI taxonomy): Bacteria > Pseudomonadati > Fidelibacterota > Fidelibacterota bacterium. Next base: position 47,776 of record DTTI01000006.1, on the reverse strand, counting down.
TCAAACTTTCCGGTGTCGCCTTTGAGGTGATGGTGCATATGGGGACACTCATGAGTATTGTTGTCTGTTTTTGGGATGAAATCAGAGGAATTTTTGTGAATGCTTTCCAGAGGAAGGAATTCGATTCGGTCTGGAATCTTGCAGTAGCAACTGTCCCCGTGGCCGTTGTTGGCTTTTTCTTTAAGGCCAATATTGAATCAGTTTTCGACTCTACTATCGTTGTGGGTGTTTGTCTGCTTGCTACGGGAGTGATTTTAGTCAGCACACGTTTTGTGGGGCAAGGAAAAGTAACACAGGTTGGATTGGCGGCTGCGTTCATTGTTGGTTTGGCACAGACTCTTGCCCTTTTACCCGGGATTTCAAGGTCAGGGATTACCATATCTGCTGGGTTGTGGCTGGGCTTTACCAATCGGGAAGCTGGGCGGTTTTCATTTCTCATGGCCATTCCGGCCCTGATTGGATCAGCTCTACTTACGCTACCGGACATCATTGAAATGGGCATCAGGGAAGGATCAACTTTTGCTCTATTGGTGGCCTTCCTATCAGCTTTTGGGGTCGGTCTTTTTGCGCTGAAGATGCTCCTTGGTATTTTACGCTCAGGCAAGCTCTATCTGTTCAGCGGATACTGCTTTCTCGTGGGTGTAGTTGCCCTGACGGTCTGGTATTGAAATGAACAAAACAATTGCTATAGGGTTTGCCGGTTACCTTTTGTTTATTCTTGTAGTCGGTATTGTCACAGCACGTTATAATAAGACTCTTTCCGATTTTTTGCTAGCAGGCCGGCGGCTGGGGCCGTGGGTCGTCGCACTGTCGGAACGGGCTTCCGGTCAGAGCGGATGGCTCATCCTGGGACTAACAGGTCTCGCCTATGCCACTGGGCTGGGTGATCCATCCGGGACAAAACCGCAACCGGCACTTTGGGCATCCATTGGCGGCTGTTCCGGTGTGGCGCTATCTTGGATTCTCATCGCTGAAAAACTGAGAAAAGAAACTGAGCAGTTGGGTGCACTGACACTGCCTCGATTCTTCGAGCTAAAGTTCCGAGGCCATGATCCGACCATCCGATTTGTCACTACGGGAATCATCGTTTTTTGTTTTATCTTCTACATTGCTGCTCAGTTTGACGGGGCGGGAAAAGCCTTGGAACAAACATTCGGATTTCCGCATTTCACAGGCATACTGGTCGGGGCATCCATAATGGTTTTCTACACCCTTATGGGTGGTTTTTTTGCAGTGGCATGGACAGATTTTTTTCAGGGAATTATTATGCTGGTGACATTGGTTATCCTGCCTCTAGTGGCCTTGGCCCAGATCGGCGGAATTGAAGGTTTAGTGAATAAAGTTTCAAGCATTAATCCAGAATATCTTACTCTCTCTGGTGGAAGACGTGGGTGGCCGCTTTTATCAGGTGTTCTGAGCGGTCTCGGTATTGGGCTGGGCTATCTCGGTCAACCACATGTATTGACAAGATATATGAGCATTCGGTCGGTGAGTGAGGTGGGAAAGGCGAAAAGTGTGGCAATTGTTTATGCTATTATGACTTACGGTGGTGCAGTCCTCATGGGAATTGTGGCGCTGGCCTATTTCGGTGTCGGTCAGTTTCCTGATCCCGAAAAGATGATGCCGGGACTAGCCATCGCCGTTGTACCGGCCTGGCTCGCAGGAATCCTCATCTGTGGCGCCCTCGCCGCCATGATGTCCACCGCTGATTCTCAACTGCTTGTTACAACTTCGTCTGTGGCGGAGGATATTTATCACCAAAGTATCAACCCCTTTGCGAGCCAATCGCAACTGGTTTTTCTTTCAAGAATAGTAACATTTGTCATGGGCGTTGCAGCGATCTTTCTTGCTCAGCTTCCGTCTTCTATTTTTGATAAGGTTCTTTTCGCCTGGGGCGGACTGGGCGCCGCGCTGGGCCCTCCGTTGGTGTTCTCCCTCTGGTGGAGAAGGACCACCCGAAATGGTGTGATGGTTGGGATGATTCTCGGCTTTCTCACTGTGATTGTTTGGGACAACTTTTTTAAATGGACAGGCATCTATTCTCTCCTTCCAGGCTTTGTTCTTTCAACAGCAGCTGTCTACCTGGTGTCGCGAAGTGACAGAGGTGGACTTCGGTAATCCTAATATGAAGCAAAAAAGTCTTAGAAAAACTGTTGATGAAATGAGAGAAGGCAATGTGGAGCCAGTCTACTTCCTGAATGGTGACGACTATTTTCTTCAGTCTCTTTTCGTTGATGAAGTGATGGTAGCGCTCACAAAAGATGAGCCACCTGAGAAAATCTATTTTTCAGCAGAATCTGTCGATTATACCGCAGCGGTGGCAGATCTCTTTTCTGGCTCTCTTTTTGGTGGCCAAAAGCTGGTGATCTTCCACAATCCAATCAGAATGAGTGGAAAAACAAAGGATGATTTTTTCGACTATTGCCGACAACCCAATAACGATAATTCCCTTATTCTTATACTGGACAAAGTGGACGGACGCTCAGCATTCACTAAGAATCTCTCAAAGATTGTGCCGCCTATTAACACGTCGCCGCCGTTTCCTAACAAAATGGCCGACTGGATCGAGTTTCTCCTAAAGAAAAACGGCCTTTCAGCCACAACAGCTGCCAAAGAGCTTTTACTGGAACTGAGCGGTGACTCGGTCTATCACATTGCTAATGAGATCGAAAAAATCAAGATTGGCCTCTCTGAAGACAGCGAGATTGAAGAGAGTCATGTAGCGGAATATTGCGGGTGGGAGCGGGAATATTTCCCTTGGTACCTGTCAGATGCTGCCGGAAGCAAGGACCTCCACAACAGTATACTCATCGGTAAAAGCCTTATTCATCATGGTGTGGATGTGGTGTCCATGGTTGCCCAATTGGCAACACTTTTTCAAGAACTTTATTTAATGAGCCTGCCTAATGGAGAAGACAGTGACCTCCCCCGAACAGGTTGGCTAAACCAAATTCTTACTCGGAAACTTCCTACATATTTCAATAACTTCTCCCAAAATGAACTGGAACAGATTGTAAAAGCTTTGGGCGAAGCCGACAGAAATATCAAGACAGGAAAGGGTTCCGGTGAAACGCTTCTTGTCCCACTTCTCCACAGGATTGCGGTAGGTTATGACTGATAAGGTTCAGTACAACGACAAAGAGCTGATCCTAAGATTTCAGCAAGGTGATGAACTTGCCTATGTTGAGCTTGTTAACCGGTACCGCGACAGGCTCATAAACTTTGTCTTCAGATTTGTCGGATCCTTCGAGGAAGCCGAGGATATTGTTCAGGACACATTTGTAAAACTTTATCAGAAGAAAGATTATTATCGTCCCATCAACGCATTTTCAACTTGGATTTTCACTATCGCCTCCAATTTGGCCAAAACAGAACTGAGAAAGCGAAAACGACGGAAGGTTTCTTACCTCAGTCGGATTGGGATGGAAGAGAAGGATTTCGACATCCCGGTGGAAGACACCACAGATGAGGAGACTGTAGGTGCATTTGCTGAGTCTCAAATTCAGAACGCAATCCAATCACTTCAGCTTCATTTTCGCACCGCTCTCATACTGCGAGATATTGAGGAACTTTCTTATGAGGAAATCAGTAAGATACTAGATGTTCCACTTGGAACGATTAAATCGAGAATCAACCGTGCAAGACTACAGTTGCAGGAAAAGCTTAAACATGTTCACAAAGATAGGAGGACGCCTATTTGATGGATTGTTACGAGTTTCAAGACAAAGTATCAGCATATATCGAAAAAGAACTCACCCTATCTGACGTCAACAGATTCGATCAGCACCTTGAGTCATGCAGAATCTGTGCGGTGGCTTATATTGGCGTCAAGTCAGCCGTTCGAGCTGTCAGAGGGTCGAAACGGATTTCTGTATCAACAGGCTTTAATGATCGGCTTATTGGAAGACTTGAGCGTGAAAAAGTCAAACCGGTGAGAAAAATCAGCGGGCTGGGTCGTGGAAGGAGAATATTTGGTTACAAGCCCCAGTACGCATTTGCCTCCTTAGCGGCCGTCGTGCTTATCGTTGTGCTCACCATCGGTATACTGCCGGACGGTGACGACAATATCAATTTCAATCCGTTGCCGCTATCCACACAGCAGAACGTGAATGACACCATTCAGCCAGCCATGAGAGGCGGTGCGCCCGCCGCTCCAACGCTCGTCTCAGAGGAGCCTGAGGAAGATTCACTGGCCGCACCGAAAGACAAGACATTATCGACACCGCTGGACTTCCGTGAGAAGATTCAGCTTGTTAAAGACAAGAAAAAGTAAGTCCCGCGCCTTCTTTCTTTTTCTCCCAAGCAACTTTAATTTCCCGGTGTGAGTGGACTTCGACACGCCTTCTCCTCGGACAATAGCAGCAGAATCGGCATCATTCTGGCGTTTGCTGTTCTGTTTCTGTTATTTGTCTATCCCAACCCGGAAGGGCTTATTTTCGGACTGCTTCGCATGGCATTCCTGGGGTTGGCTGTTTTTCTTTTCATCCAATTTTATCAGCAGGAGCAAAAGAGGGGGTTCCCAGCTTCAGGTAGAGGTGATACTTTAACAATGCTTAAAAACCAACCTACCTCTTTGGAAGAAGAAGTTAAGGGCCTTGCTGTTGAGGGTCGCTTCATCATTGATTTATTGGCCGACGCAATGCCGGGCTTTGGTATTGCCTATTACAGTTACAACGATTCATCGCCCTCTCTATCACTCAGTCAGACTGCTGGAGAAGAGGTAGAGTTCGCATCAACCATCTCTGCGGAATCTGGAAAGATTGAAGATTTCGTCAAAACCGTAGCCGTGAGATTTTTCACGCCCGGTGCTGATGAGGACGCTGTCACCCAATTTTTTATTACAGACGCCACTATTGAAGATGGTACTACACTTCTGGCGGTCCCAGTAAGTGAAAGTGATGAAATGACGGGGGCGTTCATCATTTGCGCTCATCAGTTTGGCAACTTTCAGGATTACCACAGACCTCTGGTTGAATCCTTTGCTAACGTCTTGGCGGAAGTTATTGGTGATGAGAAAAGTGGCGACAGGAGCGAGGAACACCTCAGTTTCTTCAAACGTCTGGAGATTTTTCAACACGATCTTGATATTTCCAGATCCAGAGAGCAGTTGGTCAATGCCATAGCCGATTTCTGCAAAGAAAACTTTACTTTCGATAAGTTCACTTTGGTTTTTCTCGATCCTAAAAAAAAGGATGAGGCCGTGGCTGAGGAAGTGATAGGATACAAAGATGATTTTGAAGCAGAAACACACTTCCACAGGGAAAAGTCACTCCTTTGGAAAGTCCTTGATGGAGAAGACTTTCTTTCTACTGATTTGACAGACGAAAGCCTTCTCGGTGGCGGGAGATTTAGTAAAGGTGATACTCAGAATCACCACTTTTTTTCCTTCATTGGGGTACCTATTCAAACCGACAGCCAGACAATGGGCTGTCTCGTTCTTGAGAGTTTTTCCTCGGGTCTTTACCGTAAAAAGGAAGGTCGAAATCTCCATATTTTTAGCACCCGTCTCGGTGTTTTACTGGATTGGTGGCAAAAGTATGACGTTATTCGCGAAACGGCTATGCGCGACGGCTTGACAGGCTTGCTGAACCACCGCTCTTTTGTTGAAAGATTCCAGCAGGAACTTCAGAGAGCTGGTCGCTACAACGAAAAACTTGTTCTGATGATGTTGGACCTGGATAAGTTTAAACGAATTAACGATAACCACGGTCATCTCTATGGCGACTATGTATTAAGGGGCACTTCCGCTGTTCTCAAGACCGCTGTTCGAAACATTGATATTGTAGCCCGGTACGGGGGAGAGGAGTTCGCCATTGTTCTTGTGAAGACGACCAAGGTGAAAACCTTCAACTCGGCAAAACGAATTGTTCAGTCTCTTGCTGATCACCCATTTGAGAAAGAAGGAAAAAAGGTTCGAATGACCATCAGTGCAGGAATGGCAGAATATCCGACGGATGGCGAAAACATGAGAGAACTGATCGCAATTGCCGATCGCGCAATGTATGAAGTGAAAGGCCGGGGCGGTAACAATGTGGAGGTCGCAGGTGAGATTACCAAATAAACGTTTCGTGTGATTATATGTTTGGAGCACTTTATTTGTTTTGTCCCAATGAACGTTAGGATAAATTTTCTCGATGAGAAATGAATCTTAAACTGTATAAAGATACCTCATTTTGGACTCTCACCGTGCTCTCGGCAGTTTGGTACAGCTGTACCGTTAAGCCGGCACCTGAACCTGTGTTGGCGATTGAGACTGGTCCGGCTAAGGTAGAGGTGGAGGAGGTCAATACCAAAGCGCTCCAGCACTTTATGGACGGTGAGATGTATTTCTCTCAGGGCAACTATCCCATGTCGGTGATTGAATTCCAGGACGCACTTCGCTATGACCCTGGTTCATCAAGTATTCACACTTCGCTGGCGGAAGTTTATATCAGGTTAGGCAAGCTGGACCGTGCCGAAGAAACGCTTCAGGAAGCCCTCAGGCTGAATCCTCTCAACCCAGATGCCAGGGAGTTACTTGCGCAGCAATTCCTAATGCAGAACAGTATCGAGAAGGGGCTGGAGCAGTATTTCATTCTGGAGGAGAATGATCCTGACGAAAGACAGTACTCTTACGTGGTGGCAGAAATTTTGGTGAGACAAGGGAAACTTGAGGCTGCTCAGGAAAAAATGTGGACTATCTATCAGAGATATCCTTCTGAGCTTCAGGCGCTCATGAGAGCAGCGGAAATTGCCAAACAACGCGATGAACTGGAATTTTCCTTGGAAGCTTACGCAAAGCTCACTGAGGAAAAACCAAACAATATTCAGTTCTGGAAAGCCTACAGTGAACTGGCTGTCATGCTGCAAAAATTTGATAAGGCGGTAGCTGGACTCAACAGTTTGGCACGGCTCACAAGTGACGATCCCGCAGTCCAGGAACGTCTGGGCATTCTTTATTTTGAGAACAATGAAATGGAGTCAGCAGACTCCATTTTTACCATGTTGTATGAGGGTGGTACACGGACACCGGGAATCCTCTACTATATGGGGCGTATTTCCATATCCGAAGATGATTATTCCCATCTTGCCGTGCTGGCCACAGAACAGGTGGAGCTGTTCCCTGATGAGGTTTCCGGATACACCAATCTTGCGCTGGCTTACATAAATCTTGACAATCCTCTTGAGGCTATCTCCATCCTTCTTAAAGCACGTGACAAGTTTCCCAAGAGTTTTGGGATTAACTATCTGCTGGGCAGCACATACAGCATGGAGAAAAGATACGAGCTTGCCAAGAAGAGTCTTAAGACAGCCCTTTCTATCGATCCCGAGTCAAAGTCTACAAAGCACTTGTTGGCAACTGTCTACAACTATCTAGAAGATTGGATATCTTCCGACGAATTGTACGAAGATCTTCTCACATCCAATCAGAACGACGGACAGGCCTTGAATAATTACAGCTATACACTGGCTGAACGAGGAATCAACTTGCGCAATGCTTTGGACATGGCTGAGAAAGCCATAGAACTTGAGCCGGGAAATCCTGCTTATTTCGATACCATTGGCTGGATCTATTTCAAGATGAAAAAATTCGAGAAGGCACTGGAATATATCGAACAGTCTCTTTCAAAAAATCCTGAGAATGCGGTTGTTTTGGAACATTTAGGTGACGTGCTCATGAAGGTAGATCGTCCGGAGGATGCTCGTACCTATTACGAAAAGGCGCTTGCCATAGATAAAGAAAACGACCGCCTTCAGAAAAAGATAAAAGAGTAATGCTTCTTGGCTGAACCAGTTAACCTCTCCATCGTCATTCCGGTCTTTAATGAGCGAGAATCGATCTCTCACTTGCTTGATGAGATTCATTTCGTCATGGACACCGATTACAGCTATGAAGTTATCTGCGTAGATGACGGCAGCAGTGATGGCACTTTCGAGTATCTCAGGGAGCGGAGTCAAAGCGATGGAAAGCTCAGGATCATCCGGCTCCTCAGGAATTATGGGAAGTCCGCTGCACTGGCGGAAGCGTTCAAGAGAATCTCATCAGGTTATGTGGTTACCCTGGATGCTGATCTTCAGGATGACCCGATGGAAATACCCCGTATGGTGGAAAAACTGCAGGAAGGTTATGATTTGGTGTCAGGATGGAAAAAGGAGAGGCGAGATCCGTTATCAAAGCGTCTGCCGTCCAGGCTTTTCAATTTTACCACTCGTCTTCTGACCGGCATCCGCATTCACGATTTCAATTGTGGTTTGAAGGCTTACCGATGCAATGTTGTTAAATCACTTGATATTTATGGCGGCATGCACCGCTACATTCCAGTTCTGGCTGGTAAAAGGGGATTCCGTGTCACTGAGATTGTCGTAAACCATCGGCCCCGTCAGTACGGGGATAGTAAGTTTGGTAGGGAACGGTACTTTAAGGGGATGTTTGATCTCCTCACTGTACTTTTTCTCAGCCGGTACACACGGCGTCCTCTCCACCTGTTCGGTCTTTTCGGGCTCATCAGTCTTTTCCTCGGAATCGGCGTGGATCTCCGTGTTCTTTACTTGAAATACGGTCTGGGAGAACCTTTTTCAAAGCATATTGCTCTGCTTGTTTTTGGCGTATTGCTGGTGATTCTGGGCGTTCAGTTTATTGCCATCGGACTTTTGGGTGAGATGATTGCTCAGTCAACTTTCAAGACCGGTGAGTCCGTCAGGGAAGTTGTACTTTATGATAGTTCAACTCCCTGAGGTTTAGTCACAATTTCCTCTTCATCCTCATCTGTAAGCGTGTTAATTAGCGTCATTACACCGGTATTTAACCGGGCCGATGAAATTCCTCACCTCCTTGAATCCATGGCAAAACAGACCGTGGCTTCAGATAGGTTCGAGATGGTGATTGTGGATGATGAATCAACGGATGAAACGATCAATATTATTGAATCTATAGAACCTGACTTAAACTTTAACTTTAATCTCGTGAAACAGGAGAATGCTGGCCCCGGTGCCGCTCGAAACCGGGGGATGGAAGAGGCAAAAGGGGAACTGTTTATTTTTATAGATTCGGATTGTGAAGCCGATCCCCGATGGCTGGAGACTATTCTTGAATCTTTTGAAGGAGAAGGTTTTGGTGCCTTTGGTGGTCCCGATGCCTCAAAAATGGGCTTCACCACACTTCAACGTGCCATTGATTTCAGCATGACATCATTTCTCACTACCGGCGGGCTTCGAGGGCACAGCATTCGTCCCTTGGCCAAATTCTACCCTAGGAGCCACAATATGGGGATGACCCGATCTCTCTATGAAAAGGTTGGAGGTTTTGGGTCTCTCCGGCACGGCCAGGATATAGAATTGAGCAACCGGATACACGCTAGCGGTGCGAAAGTGGCTTATTTACCGGAGGCTGTTGTCTATCATCGCCGTCGGAGCACTTTAAAGAGATTCTTCAGACAGGTTTTCAACTGGGGCGTGGCCCGGATCAATCTCGGTAAAATCGATTCCAAGATGCTGGAGCCGCTTCATTACGTACCGGCTGTGGTCACCGTTGTAGCAACTATCGTGACAGTCGGTTTCCTCATAGATCCTATTGAGTATGGTTCATTTTTCGAGCTTGGTTTCGGATTTCTTTTGTTTCTAGCCGGTGCCGGTGCGTGGAAGCTGAAAGATGTGAAAATATTTTTCACTCTTCTGGCAGTCATACCGATCCAGGTTTTTGGTTATGGTCTGGGGTTCCTCCTCACCTTTGTGCGCCGCTTCATTTTCCGGCATGGGGAATGGACGGGATTTCGCAAAAAGTATTACTAAGCGAATGGAACAGAGTTCGCAATTGCCTCCACATTTGACCCTTCTGAAGCGAGAGGAAGGGAGAGAAATTCCCCGATCGACGAGTGAAATCAATGATAGAAGTATGCGGGCATACAATGAACAATATTGGTACGGTGAAAATTTTCTCGCAGACTATATCGGTCTCGCAGACTATGTCGGAAAAAAAATTCTTGAAGTGGGCCCAGCCGAAGCAGGTTTGCTGAAATTCTTAAATGAGCAGGGCGCTAATTGCACTGGAATGGAGCTCTCTCCTCTTCGGTTTTCACACTCTGAACTTCTTCTCAGCGACAACTCGGAGATAAAGTTGGAAAAAGGTGATATCTGTAACTCTGATTCTTATCTGGAGACATTGACAGAAAAATTCGACGTCATTATCATTCGGGATGTCATTGAACATATTGAAGATAAGCTGGCAGCTCTCAGAAATATGTTTGATTTACTGTCAAATGAAGGGCGTCTTTTTATTTCGTTTCCGCCACGTTACTGCGCCTATGCTGGGCATCAACAAACAGTGAAAAGCATTTTCGGAAAAATCCCGTATTTACATCTGTTGTCGAACACGTTCTACTCAGCTTATCTCCGAATGTTAGGACACCCGGAGACAGGCATTGATTATCTAATGGCTACGAAGATGACAAGAGTTTCAGTACGTAAAATGGAGCGACTGTTTAGCGAAGCTGGCTATAAAATAGAAAAACGAGGCCTTTTTTTCTTCCGACCCGCATATCGTTTTCGATTTCATCTGCCGACCTTAAAAAATCCTCTTTCCTGGCTGTTTGGATTCAGGGAACTGCTGACAAACGGCGCACTCTACGTGCTCGAAAAAAGGACGAACAATTGATTGTGATCGTCGTTGGGGTGCACCGAAGTGGCACCTCTGCCGTGGCTGGGATCCTGCACTTGAACGGCATTGCCATGGGGTCTGAGAAAACATTCAAACCGAAACCGATGCCCCAAAATCCTAGGGGATTTTATGAGAACTACGATTTTAGGAAACTAAATGACAGGATTCTGAAGTTAGCAGGTTACAGGGTAAAATCTTTCGATACCCTTATCCCTCAGGCCCATACCAATGACAGGATGATGGCCAAAATGGGGAACCTTATTGACAAGCAATTGTCGGGAAATAACCATTGGGGATGGAAGGATCCCCGAACCTGTCTGACACTCAGTGAGTGGTTGACCGTCATGAAGGAAAAAAGCCTCCTTAATGATACCAAAGTTGTGTTCACTACTCGAGGAGCATCGGCTGTTGCTCAATCTTTACGGAACCGTAATGGCCTCCATTTTGATAACGGCCTTATTCTTTGGCGCCTTTACACTGAAAGGGCCCTGGAGGCGGTGGATAAATATTCTACCCAAACATTTCATTTTTCCTTCGAGGATCTGTTGAAAAGACCACAGTTTGTCTGTGAGAAACTTTTTCAGTTTCTAGGAACAGAGTATGACCCATCGATAGTGGAAAAATTTATTGATCCTAGTCTCAATCGCAGTAAGCCTGCGGTTGACATTGAATTGAGTGGGGAGGTGGCGGCTCTTACTGATAAACTTCAAAGGTTATCATCAGTATAGATTCTGTGAAAAAAGAAAAAACAATTACTGTTGTCTCTGTCAACTGGTACTCTTCAGAGCATATAAAAAGACTGTTAAATAATTTGCGCAATAAGGCAGATAACATCAATGCTCTAACTTTTATGATTGTTGACAATACGAACGGTGCCGATGTCCAGTTGCAAGATGCAGTCGGGGAAGTTCCTTTCGTAACAATCTTGCCTAATGAACCTGAGCGTAAACAACGCTCTGAAGCCCATGCCTCAGCCTTGGACACGGCCATGCAACAATTAGAGACATCCCACACTCTTGTTGTTGACCCCGATGTTTATATTTTCAAGAAAGGGTGGGACAGTTTCTGCCTCAACGAAATCGAATCTGGGAAAACTTCTGTGGGGGCGCCCTACCCGAAATGGAAACTTGGTAAGGTACATGACTTTCCCAGCGTTGTCTTCATTTTTGCCCGTACAGATTGGTTCACAGAAGAAGGCCTAAGCTGGTTCCCTTTTCCTCCGCTGTGGCATAGAACATGGAATTTTTTTGTGCGGAAAGTTGTGAGACTTTTCAGATTTGCTAAGAGATCGAGGTTGGAGAATAGTAGGTATATGAGAATGGTAACTTCGGGACTGGAGGCCATGACAGGAATCACATCTCCAGACACAGGATGGCACTTTATAAAAGCCGCTAAAGAAAGAGGAGATAACTGTACTGTTTTCCAAGTTCCCTATGCTGCTGAACTGCCGTCGGATAGTGAATCCATGATTGAGTTAGCACGCAACTTCGAACTTTTTTTGCATAACGACGAACCTTTCATGAGTCATATGTACTCTTCTGGTATTGCTTATTACCGGACTGAAAAAGGTGGTGACCCGGAAGCTTGGCTCTCGGCAGTGTCAGAAGTGGAGAGGAGTTATAATTGAAACTGAACACTAAGACCGTGATTTTCATCCTTGCCGCGGTTAGTTTTCTTTTCCTCGGTGAGATGATCCTTTCCAATAAGGTTCCAGAATCGGCGGATATGTTTCACCGGATACCACTGGATCGATGGGCTGAAGACTATAACTCCAAGAACGACAACATGCCGCAGTGGTATCCCCACCTTTTCGGAGGAATGCCGTCATACGGAGGTTTCATTTATGCCCCGGCCGATCCACTTAGAAAGATTTTCGATTTTTTGAATCTTGGATGGGGGTTGAGATATTGGGTCCATTTTATCATTGCGGCCCTAGGCATGAATGCTTATTTACGGCGCAAAAGATTGTCAGAGGTAACAAGCCTGTTCGGTGCACTGTCTTTTTCACTGTCGCCTTATCTATTTGGTTTGATTAATGCCGGTCATCCGGCAAAGATGTTTGCCATTGCTTTCATTCCATTGGTGGTTCTCTTTGCGGAAAAGGTGATGGAAAACAGAAATGTGAGATCGGTTTTACTTTTGGCCGTTTTCACCGCATTTCAACTGTGGACAAAGCATGTTCAGATAGTTTACTATACCTGGATGCTCATCGTGTTTTTGTGGTTCTGGCGAGCGGGGTCAGCCCTTCGACTTAAACAGTTTGATCTGAAAAAATCCGGACAGAGCCTCGGACTTATGGCGGGAGCTATTGTCATAAGCGGTTTTCTAGTGGCTGATCCATATCTGCCCATCTACCGGTTCCAGGGGTACTCCACACGCGGCGCCGCCTCAACACTGGATATTGAGGGAGAAGCAAAAAAAGGGACCAGTTGGGAGTATGCCACCCAATGGTCTTTTCATCCCAAAGAAACCATTTCGTTGTTTTACCCATACTTCTACGGGTTACAGAACTTTCCCACTCGCGATCTGAACTCTCAATCCTATTGGGGTTACATGCCTTTCACTCAGTCTACTCACTATATGGGGCTTGGGGTCCTTGTTCTGGCTGTGGTTGGTTTCCTGATAGGGAAGCCGAAAACGGACAGCCTATCCATGGGTGTCGCCACTGTTATTATACTTATCATAGGGTTTGGAGAGCATTTCCCCGTTCTCTTTTGGCCCCTTTATCAGTTTTCCCCCATGTTCGGACGGTTCCGGGTTCCTTCCATGATCTACATTTTACTGCCATTCACACTTTCTTTTCTTTCCGCAACAACGCTTCATCAGATATGTGAAGTATTGGAATCCAAAAGTGAAAAGATGGAACACCTAAGGAAAAGAATTATTGTTGTTTTTGGTATCATTGTTGGTCTGTCCCTACTGTTTCTGATCCTTGGCTCTGAACTGTTCTCTTTCTCCAAACTGGGGGAGGCTGGCAGGTATCAACCAGAGACATTTGCCCAACTGAAGGGGGCAAGGATTAGTTTGTTTAAAAAAGGAGCACTGGTGGCTTTTGTTTTATCCGGAATGGGCTTAACTACATTTTGGTTAGCTTTTAAAGGAACTGTGAAGCCGTTCTTTGTAGGGTTGTCTTTCATAGCAATAACCATCATTGATCTTTGGGTTGTCCACAACGAATTCATGCATTTGAGATCGGAACGGTCCATTAAAGCCGGTTACCGCCAGACAAAGGAAGTTCAATTTTTATTAGAGAACAATGGGCTACACCGGATTTGGCCTGTCGAACAGTTTAATACCAACTGGTACGCCTACTTTGGACTCTCAACAGTCGGTGGCTACCGGCCGGTGAAGTTGAGATCCTATCAGGATCTTCTGGACGCCCAGGCGTTGAACAGTGAGGCGGTCCAAAATATGCTCAATGTTAAGTATTTGGTAACACAGCGAACCATGAACGATCCGAGATTCCGCCTTGCCTTCCACGATCAGTTGAAGGTGTATGAGAACAGGAAGGTTCTTCCCAAAGCGTGGTTTGTGAAGAAGGTCGAATCAGTTAAGAGTGTTCAGGAATCTCTGGCATCCATCCTGAGATCAGAATTTGATCCCAGTTATATAGCTTATGTTTTGAACTATAGGGATAAGACTAGTTTAGAAATGGGAGTAGGAACAGTCGAGATTATTAAATATTCTGAAAATGAAATTGTTTTGGAAACAGAGATAACTGGTGATGGTTTTCTTGTTCTCTCCGAAAATTATTATGGTCCCGGCTGGAGGGTCGATGTGGATGGTGTGGAGACTGAGATATTTCGTACTAACCATGTTCTCAGAGGTGTTCAGATTCCCACCGGGAGCCACAGTGTTACCTTTTCAGTTGACGATTCTGCCTATAAAATGGCACGATTCATCTCCCTTTTGAGCATGGTGTTAATGGTTACTATGCTATCGGTTGAATATCGCGGTGTTATCACTGACCTCACCGCTCGGTTACGAATCAAAAAGCAAGATATGGGGAGTTGACTTCGGCTTTGTAATTTTACGACCATTATTTAACAATAAATAAATGAGCATTCCTCACGGCGAAACGTTAATTGATCTTCAAGTGGAAGCACCCCAAGAGGTTAATTCTGACTTGCCAGTAGTCACGCTCTCACGGAGGGGGCAGGCAGATTTTGAAATGCTCTCAATTGGTGCATTAAGCCCGCTGAGCGGCTTTATGGGTGCTGACGATTACCAATCCGTCCTCAATAAGATGAGACTAAAAAACGGTTTGATCTGGTCTCTACCCATCGTTTTACCTGTGGAGGATGAATTGGCTGAGCATCTTAAATCATTCGGTGAAGCAGTACTAAAGGGCAACGGCGGTGAAGTTTTGGGTAAAATCACAATTGAAGACATTTATAGAGCTGACAAGGAGAAAGAAGCTGAAACTGTTTTCCTCACAAGTGACGGAGCCCATCCCGGTGTTGCTTCGCTCCAGAAGCTGGGTAATTGGTACGTTGCTGGTGAAGTAGAAGCCTATAAGTTTCCTCATCACGGCAAATTTTCTCAATACCGCCATTCGCCGGCTGAATTGAGGCAGCTATTTCAGGAAAAAGAGTGGAAAACAGTGGTGGCTTTTCAAACACGCAATCCCATCCACCGGGCTCATGAATATCTCACCAAGTGTGCTCTTGAGACTGTGGACGGCTTGCTCATCCATCCAATCGTCGGTGAAACCAAAGGTGATGACATACCCGCGGAAATCCGGATGGAATGTTATGAAGCCATTATTGACAACTATTTTCCGCACCGCCACACCGTTCTTTCAGTCTATCCTGCCTTTATGCGGTACGCCGGTCCCCGGGAAGCCATCTTTCATGCCATTACCAGAAAAAATTACGGCTGTACCCATTTTATTGTGGGCCGAGATCATGCTGGTGTTGGTGATTATTACGGCACCTACGATGCACAAAAAATATTTAATCAATTCTCTTTGGATGAGTTGGGAATCCAACCCATCTTTTTTGAGCATGCATTCTATTGTAAGCGAACCAACTCTATGGCCACCACGAAGACATCAAGAGCTATGGATCATGAAAAAATTTTTCTGAGCGGGTCCAAAGTTCGAGAAATGCTTATAAATGGAGAAAGATTGCCGGAGGAATTCACTCGACCTGAAGTAAAAAAAATCTTGAGGAGACATTACCAAAATGTCTAATGAAAAAACACTGTTACCGGGAAGCAATTGTCAGAAGGGTGTTGCTGTCTGGCTCACGGGTCTGTCCGGCTCTGGAAAAACCACCATCTCTATTCCTCTGTGCGAGAAGTTGGAAGCCATGGGTTATCGTGTCCAGAGGATGGATGGGGATGTAGTGCGCCAGAAATTGACACGTGATCTAGGGTTCAGCAAAGAAGACCGGGACAAGAATATTGAGAGAGTCACTTTCGTGGCTGAACGTCTTGTGAAACACGGCATTATCACAGTTTGTGCATTCATTTCACCCTATCGTGCCGAAAGGCAATACGCTCGGAGTGAGATAGGACGTTTTGTGGAGGTTTTTGTGAAATGCCCACTTGAAGTTTGTGAAAAACGGGATGTTAAAGGGCTTTATGCCAAGGCGAGGGCTGGAGAGATAAAGAATTTCACGGGAATTGATGATCCTTATGAAGAACCTGAAGATGCTGAAATGACGGTAGACACTTCCACGACAACATTGGAGGAGGAAGTAGATACCATCATCGCCTATCTTCAGGGAAATGGCTACATAATGTGAGCATGCCGCACTAATTTCCCTGCGAAGGGTTTGTATGCGGATTTACAAGCAGGCTGGAAATATCAAGGGAGCCCTTTTTCTAGGGGCTGTAATCCTGATCATTGGCCTTTTTATTTATACTCAATCCATCATTAACGCCCTCCGGAGTGAAAGCCGCGAGACCGTTTCGCTCTATGCCCACATCATGGCCAAGGGCGTTACAGGTGCTAACGATAACGAACTCGATTTTGTCTTTAGAGAAATCATTCTGAAAGTGACTTTTCCCATCATTCAGTCCGATGCCGATGGAAATCCTGTAAACTGGCGGAATCTTGTAGATGATGGCGACATTGAGAAAGAAACAGTTCGAGAGATAATGGAGGCCATGGATTCTCAGAATGATCCCATTCCCCTGGTGGTGACGCTTGATGGGGATGTTGACGCTGGTCCCAGAGTGTATGAGCTCGGTCATCTCCATTTTGGGGATTCCGTCCTAATTAACCGGTTGAAGATGTTGCCATACATTGAGATTGGGGCAGTAGCCCTATTCATTTTCTTTGGCTTTTCAGGTTTCCAGGTGATCAGGAATACGGAAAAACAGCACATCTGGTTCGGTATGGCAAGGGAGACCGCTCATCAACTGGGAACACCCGTTTCATCTTTAATGGGGTGGGTAGAACGATTGAAGGATCATCCCGAGGAGTCATCTCAGCTTGCCTCGGAAATGGACACCGATGTTTCCCGACTTCAGGAGATTAGTGAACGTTTCTCGCGTATGGGCTCTGTTCCAAAAATGGAGCCGGTTGAGGTTAGAGATTTCCTTGAAAACCTGAAGTCCTATTTTGAGCGCCGGCTTCCTAGCGGTGCAAAAGAAATGGTGCTCAGTGTGGATAGCCAGGAAGTAACCGCCAAGACGTCACCAACCTTGCTTAGCTGGGTGCTGGAAAACCTTATAAAAAATGCCATCGATTCCATTGACAAGGGGGACGGTAAGGTTACGCTAAAGTCAGAGAAAATGGACAATGATGTTTCTATCAGCGTGAGTGACAATGGGCGGGGAATTGCCAGACGGGACTGGAAAAATGTTTTCCGGCCAGGCTACACCACTAAGGAACGGGGTTGGGGAGTCGGACTCAGCATGGTAAAGAGGATTATGGAAGATTTCCTGGACGGCTCTATACAAATTAAGTCATCGGAGGTGGGAAAGGGGACCACTATAGAAATTCGCCTGCCGTCTTTTGCGTCATAGCGAAAAAAGTAATCACAAGAATTCTGTACTTGAGCACTTTTCTATGATGAAAAAACTGTTATTCTTGTTTTTCGGCTTTTTTTTATTTGTTGTTCAATTACATGCGGATGACTATCCAAAAAATCCTGACATTGATATACTGCATTACCGTTTTGAACTAAACCTTTCCGATGATGAAGATATTATCCGGGGAAGTGCAACCATCAATATCATTTTTAAGGTTAAAGGCATTAAGGAGATACGCCTTGACCTAATTAATAAAGATGATAGCCTTGAGGGCAAGGGCATGGAGGTATCGGGAATCAGTTGGAATGACCGCACTCTAAAATATCTTCATCGGGGGAACGTATTGACTATTGCTCTAGATCAACCATCAAGAGTAAACCATGAAATATCTCTAACTATAGATTATCATGGGGTGCCCGCTTCTGGTTTAAAAATTGCTCCAAATAAATACGGTGATCGCACCTTCTTCAGTGATAACTGGCCAAACAGAGCCAGGCATTGGTTGCCAACCGTGGATCACCCCTATGAAAAGGCCACTTCAGAAATGATTGTAATTGCACCAAATCATTACCAGATAATATCAAATGGCCTTCTTATTGAGGAAAGTAATCTTGAAAACGATCTAAAAAGAACTCACTGGAGACAGTCCGTACCTATATCTTGTTGGCTATATGTATTAGGCGTAGCCGAATTCGCAATTCAATATGTTGATACGTTTGAGGGAAAATCCATTCAAACTTGGGTTTATAAACAAGATAGGGAGGCAGGATTCTATGATTTTGCCGTTCCTACTAAACATGCCCTGCAATTTTTTTCTGATTATGTAGGTCCTTTCTCCTATGAAAAGCTTGCCAATATTCAATCCAATAGTGTAGGGGGTGGCATGGAATCAGCGACAGCCATTTTCTATGGTGACAAATCCGTTACTGGGAAACGGACGACCCGCTGGAGAAATGTCATTATCCATGAGGTTGCCCATCAATGGTTCGGAAATGCTGTAACCGAATATGATTGGGATGATGTTTGGTTGAGCGAAGGGTTTGCCACCTACTTTACTTTGTTGTTTCGGGAACATGCTTATGGACGGGAGGATTTCGTCTCCGGATTGATTCCTTCCAGGGAACGGGTATTCGATTATTATGAAGATCATAAGAACTATCGAATTGTTCATGACAATCTTTCTGATATGAGTCAAGTTACTACCGGTCAAACCTATCAAAAAGGTGCATGGATTCTTCACATGTTGAGGAATCTGGTAGGAGATGAAAAATTTCAGGAGGGGATCAAAAACTATTATTTACGATATATGAACTCCCACGCATCTACCGATGATTTTAAACATGAAATGGAAAAAGTATCAGGCTTGGATCTGGACCAGTTCTTTAGTCAATGGCTTTACAAGGGGGGGCACATTGTTCTTGATGGTTCATGGAAATTTGACGAGAAGAAAAAAGAAATTATCATTGATATCCAACAAGTTCAGGATGATGGATATTTATTTTCTTTTCCTATCGAATTCGGGATTTATGAAGAGGGAAAAGTTGCGCCGAATGTTGAACAAAGGAACCTAACCAAAAAGAAATCCTCATATTCCATTCCTGCGGAATTAAAACCTAGTAGGGTGGTCATTGATCCTAGAACAGTACTGCTTGCTAATTGGTCCTTAAAGGAAAAAATCAATTAATTAAACTTTTATGGTGTCTTCTACGTGGTAAAAACGAGACTCCAATCATTTCTGTCATTGTAAATCTTGCTTGGTAGCCATATCGTGGCTACAATTTGTTTAATTGAGATAAAAGATATTTTTTGTGTGCTATGAGCAGTAAAAAAGAATTCAACGAAAAGTATGATAAAATGCTTGGCGAATTACAGATCAAGTTGGTCAATATGCAGGAATGGGTTATACATAGTGGAGCAAAGATTGCGGTTGTTTTTGAAGGGAGAGACGCCGCAGGAAAAGGGGGTACCATAAAGAGGGTCACAGAAAATTTGAATCCCAGATATTGTAAGATCATAGCTCTTGCAGAACCCACGGAAAGGGAAAAAACCCAGTGGTATTTTCAGCGTTATATCCCTTACCTGCCAGCCGGTGGTGAGATTGTCATTTTTGACCGAAGCTGGTATAACCGTTCCGGGGTAGAGCATGTCATGGGTTTTTGCACTGAAAAAGAGTACATCAATTTTTTGCAAACTTGTCCCGAATTTGAGCGGATGATTATCAGTTCCGGTATTCAGTTAATCAAGTACTGGTTTTCAGTCAGTGCTAAAGAGCAGATGAAACGCTTCAAGGGCCGGGCAGAGGACCCCACCAAAGGTTGGAAACTGAGCCCCATGGATCTGGAATCCGTTAACAGATGGGACGATTATTCTCAAGCCAAGGACAATATGTTCGAACACACGGATACGCAATTCTCTCCATGGTACGTTGTTGAGTCAGACAACAAGAAGAAGGCCCGGGTCAACTGCATCAGTCATCTATTGCACAAGGTTGATTACGATGAGGTAGAACGGCCCGAGGTCAAACTTCCAGAGCGTGTTCAGCAAAAAAACAGAGACCGGCCATCGCGGTCTATTTACAATTACGTGCCGGAAGTACTCTAATTATTTAGTTCATTATAAAATCATTTGAAGCGTGAAGCGAAGTTGAAATGAAATCATTACCCTGACTTCTTGGGCATTAATATATACCCCTACGCCACTATCGGACATGAGGGTACGGGGGGATAAAAAAACACTAACCTTCGAGTTATGAGCCCGACTGAAGTGTTTCTATTTTATATGTGCTGGATGGCTACATTGCGTGGAATTATCCCACAAACAAAAAACCCTCGAGGAAAACCCCGAGGGTTGCTAAGGCTAACTTAAGTTGCCTTCAGCTCATTCTGTCGGCAACAAAATCCCAGTTGATTAGATTATCCAAAACGGCACGGACGTGATCTGGTCTTACATTTTTGTAATCCAGGTAATAGGCGTGCTCCCAGACATCAACGCCCATGAGGGCGTGCTTGCCGCGGGCCAAGGGATTTTCAGCATTGGGAGTTCCCATAATGGTAAGGTCGCCTTCTTCCTCAAGGAGCCAGCACCAGCCGCTGCCGAAGACGCCGACGGCCGCCGTGGTGAATTGTTCCTTGAATGAATCCAGTCCACCGAAAGCTTCGTCCATCATTGAAGCGAGACGCCCGGAGGGAGTCCTAGAACCGCCTGGCTGCATTTGGTTCCAGTAAAGAATATGGTTCCACGCCTGACCGGCATTGTTGAAAATCTTTTGGGTATCGGCGTTTCCAAAACTACCCGTAACCACATCCTCAAGGGCCATATCGGCAAAATCCGTCCCTTCCGAAAGGGTGTTAAGCATATTGAAATAAGCTGCATGATGTTTGCCGTAATGAAGCCCTACCGTTTGCGATGATATTGTGGGTTCAAGGGCATCTTCGCCATAGGGGAGTTCAGGGAGAGAGAAAGGTTGACTCATGATTACCTCCGTCAATTTTCTATCTTATAAAGTCCAAAAAAGAGTCTCAGTACATAATAAAGTTACACCACGGGGAAGATAGAGTAAACGCAAAAGCAACCTTCAGGATGAATTATTGATACCAGTCATGAAAAAACTTTCATGTAAAATCTCTTTCAAAGTGTTTACCAGTGATTCCCCGTTGCTTTGGGTGAAAACCATGGGCGGCCTGATTTTCAATACATTATTTCTAGTGCCATCAGTTGAAATAAGAATTCCACGTTCCTTCATTCGTTCAACTAGGTAGTTTGCGTGCTCTGGCGCCGGTTCCAAGGAATCGCGGCCCTTCACCAGTTCCATACCGATAAAAAGCCCACTTCCTCGGACGTCGCCAATGACGGGATGTTCTTTCTGGAGGGCTGTTAGCTGGTCCAAAAGGAATTTCCCAACTTTAGCAGCATTCTCCTGAAGTTTTTCCTCCTGCATCACATCCAGGACAGCCAGTGCGGCAGCACAGGAGACAGGATTGCCGCCGTAAGTGTTAAAATATTCCATACCTGTATTAAAGGAGGCGGCAATTTTTGGGGTGGTTACCACTGCAGCGATGGGGTGGCCGTTGCCCATAGGTTTGCCCAGGGTTACAATATCCGGGACAACGGACTGAGCCTCAAATCCCCAGAAATGACTGCCCACTCGCCCGAACCCCACCACCACCTCATCGGCGATACAGACGCCGCCGGCTCCCCGGACAGTTTCGTAAACGGTGGAGAGATAATTTTCAGGTGGAATAAAAATTCCACCGCTGCTGATCATTGACTCACTAATGAAAGCAGACAACTTTTCACCCTTGTTTTTTATCTTATCCACGGCCTCTTTCACTTTATCTGCATATCGTTCTCCCAGATCTGGTTCATTGTATTTGTATTTACCCCGGTAGCCGTCAGGCATGGTGACCATCTCAACATGATCAGCCAATCCTTCACCACCGGGTCCGTCAAACTTGTAAGGACTCACATCAATAAGTGAAATGAGATGGCCGTGATAGCCCCCTTCAATGGTGATCACATTTTTTCCGCTGGTGTAGGCTTGGGCCAGCCTGAGGGCCAGATCGTTGGCTTCACTGCCGCTGTTCACAAAAAAGCAGATGGAAAGAGGGTCTGGCATGGTGTCTGCGATTCGCCCAGCCAGTTGTATAATATTTTCGTGGAGGTAGCGCGTGTTTGTATTCAAAACAGCCGCTTGTTTCTGGATTGCATCTACAACCCTGGGATGGGAATGACCAATGTGGGGGACATTGTTTACACCATCTAGGTATTTTCGCCCTGTATGATCGTAAAGATATTGTTTCCAGCCCCGGACTATTTTCAACGGTTTTCGGTAGGAAACACTGAGCATGGCACTCAGATTGGATTGTCGTGAAGTGGTGATTTCTTCCGGCAGTATTTCTTTTGCCACCGCCCCTTCACTGTTGAGATTCAACAATGCTGAGGGATCGGGGGAGATGCTGGTCCAGATCTCACGTTCTGATGACCTGGCAACGCCGGGAAAATCACCGTAATAATTCAGGCAGTCGGTAATAACCTGAAAATGAAGGTGTGGCGGCCAACCGCCATTTTCATTCTCATTGCCGATCTCTCCGATCTTTTTTCCGGCCTTGATGGTGTCGCCATTTTTCAAACTCTTCAGAACTTTATTACTCAGGTGCCCATAAAGAGTATAAAAAGTGGAAACATCGGCCGGAGAATGTTTCAAAATGACAGTTGGTCCGTAGTCCAGGTGACCGTCATTATTCTGGACTGATTGAACCACCCCCTCCAACGGGGTAGTGACCTGCGACCCCGCCGGGAGGAAGACATCGAGGCCGAGGTGAATGGTTCTCCATTCATGCCCATTGTTGTTTATAGTTTGGAATTGATCACTGGTATAGATCATTCGCGGTTCATTGTATCTGCCCAAAGCTGGGGTACCAATGAGCCGGGTGAGCGCTTCCATGTTTTCCCAGACACTGTTTGTCAGGTCCAGACTACCGATGGAAAGATCAACCACCACCATCTCGTCATCGCTGAGATCAGCATCAACTACTTTTGAAAACTGGTTCTTCTGATGATTCATCCACTTAACGAGGTGGGGAGTAGAAGGCGACGGCTCTAGTCCACAGGTGTGCCTGAAAGAAAAATGGGCAAACTCCGGTGATGTTTCCTTCAGCTTTCCAAGCAGCTGCCACGCCGATTCCTCACTGACAGAGAGGTAGTCATTCTCCGGCTCCAGTGATTTCTGGTGGGTCGCTATAATTACTGTCATGCAAGACCGCAAACAGGAGAGCGCAAACAGAACGGATATCTCCTCCTCTGTCAAAGGAAAGTTTTCATGATAAGCGCCTACAATCTCTCTGGCAGTGGCCAGCGGGTCCGGTTTGTTCAGCATGGCGTAGGCGCACGCTACTGCCGGTTCAGCAGCAAGCCAGGAGTGTACGGAATCACCCACATCGATAGCACCCACAATTTCACCGTTACCGTTAACACCGCACTCGACCAGGATATTGTGATCATTGGCGTCGTTGTATATGACACCTGTTCTGAGGTCATTTTGAATGGGAAGGAGGGCATTATTAATAATTCCCAGGAAATGGTGAATGAGATCTTTTCGTTCTCTGTCGTTGATTTCATGAATATGTTCTTGGATTAGACCGACGCCGTTCTTCATATCCCAGAACAGTTCCCTATCCATGGCCGAATGGGTGAAGTCAGACAATGAAGTAGTCACAGAGCCTAGGAACCGGCCAAAGTGACGCATCAGATGGGGTGAATGGGGGCGATAATCGGCTAGGAAAATCCCATCAACGAAAGTGAGAAGCCTGACCCTTACCTCTTCATCTTCACAATTTTGGACATGACTCATAAGACCACCGTTATTGTCATGCTGAGGCTGGGGCCATTGCCACTGGTTGCTGCTGGAGGAGAGATGAGTGAGCAACTGGTTCTGAAAATCGATCACCTCGTCACTGTCGGCAGGGTTGCACACTTTCAGAACATATTTCTGATCTCCTTCACATGTAATAAGAAAGTTTCGGTCACGCTCGCCGGCAAGTTCCGCAGCTAATCCCTTAATACCGAAAACGGAATAGGTAGCACGGCGGGCATCGTCAACGGAAAAAGTGGGGCGGGGGAAACGATCGATCTTCATAAACTGATTAATTTATAAATAAAACCAGAACACATGAAAAATGAGGCCCCTCAAGGACGACCTGACTGATTACCTCACGCCGTAGTTGTTTTCCGTGGCCTCTTCGTTCCGATCAGTGGCTGGTGATGGTTTAGGTGAAAGAGCTGATATTTCGGCTCGGAGTTCATCAGTCATATTAATCTCGACTGATTGAAGGGACAATTCCAGCTGTTCGGCATTTCTACCACCTATAATGGGTGCTGTAATAGCTTCGTGGGCACCGACCCACGCTACAGCCAGAGATATGGATGAGACACCCTGTCGTTTTGAGAAGTCAGCAAAGGACTCAGCCACGCTATACACTTGTGGATCACCATAACGCTCCTCATACATTTTGTTCTCTAGGAGACGTCCTTCATGGGGTTTTTGACCTTTGGCATATTTGCCAGTCAATAGTCCACCCCCCAGTGGAGAATAGCTGATGACACCCACATTTTCAGAATGGGCCATGGGAAGTATCTCCACTTCAGCTTGCCGCTTCACAAGATTATACATGGGTTGAATACACTCGAACCTGTTCCAACCGCGTCTGGCTGAAATTCCCAACGCCTTGGTCACTTGCCAGGCTGCAAAGTTACTGGCACCCAGATACAGCACTTTACCATCTCGGACGATATCATCCAGTGCCCGGAGAGTTTCTTCCAGCGGTGTGAGATCATCAAAACGGTGAATGAAATAAACATCAATGTAGTCTGTGCCAAGGCGTTGGAGGCTTGCTTCCAGTGCGGCCTTCATATGTTTTCGAGTAGCACCCCGGGCATTCACATCTTCGTCGGTGGGGAAATAAACTTTACTCGTAATGACTACCTCGTCCCTGCAGTCGGCCATCAGTTTGCCCAGAATCTCTTCGGAGCGTCCTTTCTCATAAACATTGGCACAATCAAAAAAGTTAATTCCCGCATCCCGACATCGGTCGAACATTTTTCCCGACTCCTTCTCATCAGCGGGACCGCCGAAGGTCATAGTTCCAAGACACAGTTGAGAGACCTCAACACCTGTATTGCCTAATAGTCTGTATTCCATCGGTTTGCTTGTCCTTTATAATATTGATGACGATTTTAAGCGAAGTGACAGGTGTTAGGCTACTGATTAATTGACATTTGGTGTTTTCCTAGAATTCAATTGATGCCTGCCGTTCACCCGTGATAACTTTCCCCGTGCCTTCCCCCACCAAGAAGAGGCTCTTTCTCATTGATGGTTACGCCATGGTTTACCGTGCCCATTTTGCCATGATTCGAAGCCCTCTAATAACTTCCGACGGAAGACACACCAGCGCCCTTTTTGGTTTTATCAATTCTGTTTTCAAACTATTGAGAGATGAATCGCCCGATTATCTTGCGGCTGTTTTTGATGGCAAAGAGAAAACATTTCGCCACAAGATGTATCCGGAATACAAGGCAACCCGGGAAAAGATGCCTGATGAACTTCGTGAGCAACTGCCCTCTATGTGGAACCTGGTAGAAGCCATGAACATACCCCGCTTGGAGGTTGAGGGTTACGAAGCTGACGATATTATCGGCACACTGGCACTGAAGGCGCAGGCGGAGGGTTTGGAGTGCTGTATCGTTAGCGGTGACAAGGATTTTATGCAGCTTATAACAGACCAGATTCTCATGCATGCACCGGGAAAGGGTGGCGAGTCAATTGTCTATGGTCCTCTGGAGGTGGAAGAGAAGTGGGGTGTGCCGCCGGAACGAATTGTAGATCTGCTGGGTCTTATGGGAGACAGCTCTGATAATGTGCCCGGAGTACAGGGAGTGGGTCAGAAAACGGCCGTAAAACTGTTACAGGAGTACGGTTCTTTCGAAAATATCCTTGAGCATGCGGAAGAAGTGAAAAATAAACGTGTTCGGGAAGGATTGACTCATGGTGTGGATATTGCGCACCTGTCGCGGGAACTTGTCACTCTAAAAACGGACCTTGATCTTCCCATTAAGATAGAAGAAATGAAATTGGGTCAGTTCGATTTTGAGGCCATGAATCAGCTGTTTAAGGAACTAGAGTTTTTCCGGCTCCAGAGTCAACTGGATGCTTTCAGGGGTGATGAAAATGTCAAGACTATTAAAGAGGTTGAGAAAAATTATATAACGGCAGATAGTGAAAAGGCGCTCAAAAGTATGGTCAAGAGTCTAAAAGGTTCCGACCTAATTTCCTTTGATGTGGAGTCTACCAGCACCGATCCCATGCGTGCTGAGATAGTCGGTTTCAGTTTTGCTGTTGAGCCTGACGCTGGCTGGTATTTACCCATCTTGTTTCCTAAAAAAGAGAAAACACTTTTTGGAGGTGGTGATGATCTGTCAACAGTGCTGTCTGTACTGAAGCCGATCCTAGAAGATGAATCTCTGAGAAAGTGCGGTCAGAATATTAAGTATGACATGTTGATTATGAAGCGTCATGGTATCGAACTGAAAGGAGTTCAGTTCGATACCATGATTGCAGCCCATCTCATCCGTCCGGAGGCCCGTTCCTATAAACTGGACTATCTCAGTCAGGAGCATCTCAACTACACCATGCAGCCCATTACAGATCTCATCGGCTCAGGTAAGGGACAGAAGCGTATGAATGAGGTGCCTCTTAAAGATGTTTCTTTCTATGCTACTGAAGATGCTGATGTCTGTTTTCAGCTGGTTCCGATCTTAAAACATAAACTCGAAGAAGCCTTGCTGGAAAAGTTTTACCACCAAGTGGAGGTGCCACTCCTTCCTGCTCTGGTTACTATGGAAAACGACGGCGTCTATGTGGATGAGACGCTAATGAGGGAGATGTCAAAATGGATGGAGAAACAGCTGGACACTTTTTCAACTGACATCCATAATCTTGCCGGTATAGGATTCAACATTAATTCTCCCCAGCAGCTGGCCACTGTTCTGTTTGATGAACTCTCCCTACCGGAGATTCGAAAAAGGTCAACAGATGTGAATGTTCTGGAATCACTTAAAAGCCACCATCCTCTCCCTGGGAAAATTCTTGATTACCGAAAGTTTCAGAAATTAAAGTCTACCTATGTGGATGCTATCCCTGAAATGATCCATCCTGACACCGGCCGCATCCACTCGTCATTTAACCAGACCGTCACCGCAACGGGCCGCCTTTCCAGCAGCAAACCCAACTTTCAGAATATTCCCATTCGAACAGAGGAGGGGCGGGAGATTCGAAAAGCGTTTCAGCCTCAGGAGAAGGGTTGGGCACTTTTTTCAGCAGATTATTCTCAGATCGAACTCCGTGTCATGGCACATCTCAGTGGCGACGAAATGCTGCTCAATGCTTTCAGTGAGGGCGAGGATATTCACGCCCATACTGCTTCAAATATTTATGGTGTCCCTGTAGATGCTATTTTGCCTGAAATGCGACGTACTGCCAAGATTGTCAATTTCGGCGTCATGTATGGAGCAGGTCCTTTCCGGCTTTCCCAGGAACTGGGAATTCCCATGAGTGAATCAAAAAAGATTATTGATTCATATTTTGAGCGGTATTCGGGCATTAAACAGTTCATCGATGAGACATTGGTGTTTGCCAGAAAAGAGAAGTATGTCCAGACTATGCTGGGACGGCGCCGTTACTGCCATGATATTGAAGATAGTAATCAGCGGATCCGGAGTGCATCTGAAAGGGCGACCATCAACATGCCCATCCAGGGAACTGCCGCAGAAATGATTAAATTGGCAATGATCTCTATTCACAGTCAATTAAAGAAAAAGGACTTTAAAACAAAAATGATTCTCCAAATTCACGATGAACTTCTTTTCGAAGTGCCTGATGACGAAATGGATGATGTCAGGAAACTGGTATTGTCAGAGATGGAAAATGCTCTGCCTCTGGATGTACCAGTGGTTGTGGACTGGGGTGTAGGAGAATCTTGGTATCATGCACATTGAGTTATGGAAGCTTCTGTCTCTCTGAAAAAAATTGGTAAGATCCTGAACGGCAGGTCCGTTCTTGCCGGGCTCTCTTTTGGCATTGAACGTGGTTCCATCATGGCTGTGGTAGGACCCAACGATAGTGGTAAGAGCGCTCTTTTAAAGGTTATTGCAGGCTTCTCTAAGCCCGAATACGGGTCTGTCTTCATTGACGGCAAGGATGTACAACTTCGAAGAACAGAGACGGCAAGTGTGGTTGGATATATGCCTCAGGAGGTGAACTTTGATCCTCAACTTACCATATTTGAAAATTTTCAGTTTCATGGCCGGCTCTACGGTATGCCGTCTCAACGGATGAACAATCGTATTGCTTCCCTATCAGAACGCCTCGGTTTTCGCGAGTTTATTCATGATTTTCCTCACGAACTGTCATCAGGATTTCTTCGGCGAGCGCTCCTGGCCAGAACGTTTCTCCCTGATCCTCATGTCCTTCTGCTTGAGGAACCGACCGCCTCACTGGATCTCCGCTCTCAGTACGAAGTGTGGGATTTTCTACAGGAGATGAGAGGCAGCAAAACAATTATATACACAACTCACTCCATTCGAGAAGCAGAACGTGTGCACGACAGGTTGGTCATTATGGACCACGGAAAAGTGGCTCTAGATGGTACACTTGACAGGCTACTGGAGAATGCTGGTGAACTGTTCCATTTTCAGATCCACTTTAAAAAACTGCCGAAAGAACTTTATAAAAATATGAGCAAAGTGACCACTGTGGTGAGCCCTTCCCAAATAGGGGAAGTTTTTGATTTTTATGCCAGAGAACGGAAAGTCTTTTTTGACATCATGGAACTGGCTATCCAGGAAGAACTATTGGACTATGCAGCTGATAAAGTAGGGCTCGAAACCCTGATCATGACTTCCACAGAAGAGCAGCTCCGGTGACTATTTTTTCCGCATTTTTTAATCGTAGGCTCGCCCAGCTCCGGCACAGGTGGATTGGTGAGCTTTCCCTGGCACTTCTTCTTCCAATTGGTATTTATATCACTGTCGGTTTTGGCCTTTCGGAAAGTATACCGAAGTTGCAAGATATCCCTCAACTCGGTTGGCTGATTCCCGGTGTGGTTTTGATGGTGGCTTTCGCCGGTGCTCTTATTGCTGTATTTAATGATCTTTTACGAAACCGTGGCCTGAACGGTTTTTATTGCTCAGTTTATGCCTCGCCTTACACGACCGCCTCAACTGTGATGAGTCTCATGTTTTCGATTTTGCCTGAAGGTGTTGTAAGGTCCCTTCTCGCCCTGGGTATCCTCCAGGTGCTTCTAGGATATGCCTATCCCTTTGTAGGTCAGCTTCTGTTCCTTTTTCTCATCTTCTTGGCTGTCATGTTGGGCGGTGCAGCAGGTTTAACCCTGGGGATTATTGGTGGCGATGCAGTTGCAAGCCAGATGGTAATTCTTCTTATCCTGATCGGCCTCGGCTTCTGTTCAGAATGGTTCGTTCCTGTCGATGTTTTTCCCACAGCGGTTCAGCCGTTGCTTCATTTCCTCCCCACAACTATTCTTGCTGAGTTAAGCAGGGGTCTGCTTTTAAATCAAAATTACTCCCCGGTTCTGATACTCGTTGTACTAGGTACGGTGGCTCTCTGGACCGTTTTCAACAGTTTCCTGTTCCCTCGCATTTCCTCTGAATGAAGGCCTACCTGTCCGGCGGGATGGAAAATGCCCCGGAGCTGGGCCGAGCCTGGCGAGATGAGATGACAGTCTGGCTGAAAGATAAGATCGGTCACACCGTCTTTAATCCTGTTGTGATACAAAATGAGACACTAACTGATGAAGAGTCTGAGAACTTCCGTTACTGGCGTCTTAGTAAGCGGGACCAGTTCAAATCGACTGTGAGGAAACTGATTAAGCGGGATTTGGATGCCATCGAAAACGAAATTGATTATGTTATATGTCTCTGGGACGATACTGTTCTCAAAGGAGGAGGAACCCACGGGGAGGTGACCTCAGCCCATCGTCTGAGTATTCCTGTATATCTGGTGATGAAAATTCCCTTCGATGATATCAGCTCTTGGATCCTTGGTTGCTGCGAAGGGGAATTTGACAGTTTTGAAGCTCTGAAACAGTTTCTGATGGAGAAGTATGTCGGCTGATGGCTGGGTTGTCTCCGTTGATGGTGGAGGTACCTCAACAGACGTTCTTCTTGCGAATACATCATTGGAGACCGCTTACTTAAAAAGCGGTGAAGGAACAAATCCCAATGTCTATGGCGCTGATGGCATTGATAGAGCGGAAAAGCTTATTCGAGAGGCACTTTATGAAAGAGATGTAGCTGTGGAAAATGTGGAAATATGTGTTATGGGTATGGCGGGGATAAGTCACCCAAAACACAGGCCAAGGTTGGAAGAAGCGTGTGAAGCACTTTTCCCTCAGGCGTCTTTGCTTTTTACCTCAGATGCCGAACTGGCACACCGAGCCATCTGGGGAAATGGGCCTGGCATGACACTCATTGTAGGAACTGGTTCTATCGCAATTGGAGAAGATAAGGATGGAAAATTGAGACGGGCCGGAGGGTTTGGTTTTCAAATTGGTGATGTAGGAGGCGGCTATTGGTTCGGCAAGTCCCTCCTTACCGAACTCATCGTCGCCGACCGCTCTGGTGATGAGGAAGTTGCGGAATTGAGAAAAAGGGTGACAGACCATTTCGGAGTCACCAGTTTTGAAGAGGCTCTTGAGAAAGCGTCAGGTGACGAAAGTGTGGCGACTGTGGCGGGTTTGGCACAAGAGATCCTTCAGCTGGCTGAGAGTGAAAATTCCATCGCCAATCATATTGTTGCCTTAGGTGCTGAGGGAATCCAGGAGCTGGTGGAAGAGCTGAAGGAAAAGATTGGCTTCTCCGGCGATTTGGGCCTTCACGGTTCTGTCATCACAGAATCAAAATTCTATCGATCCATGCTCATGAAGAGGTTAGGATTTGATGACTGGAGGAAGGCAGATTTTCCGGCTGTGTTCGGCGGGCTGATTACGGCTGGTGCCGCGGCAGGACTGGAAGAATTGGTTAAGCTCTCGGTTCAAAATGGCTAACCCCATTGCTGAAATACACCTCGACCGCCTTGTTCACAATTATAGGCTTATCAAGAATCGTGCTGGCAAGGCTGAAGTGTTGGCAGTTGTTAAGGCTGATGGCTATGGCCACGGCGCAGTACCTATCTCTCAGGCGCTGGAAAAAGCGGGTGTCAATTATTTTGGAGTTTTTACCATTGGTGAAGCGCTGGAGCTGAGGGAGGCTGGTATCAAGGGTGAGATTATTATGTTTGAGCGTCTTTCCAATGAGGCTGTTTCTCTTGCTGTAGAACATGCAATTACTGTCAATGTTTCATGGTTTGGAGATCTTGATTTCTTAGCGGAAAACTTTCAGAAGGGAGGACTTGTACCAAAGTATCACATTAAAGTTGACACAGGTATGACCAGGCTGGGGATACCCTATGATGAAGCTGCATCCGTTACCGCCCGGATTGTGGAAGGAACTGGCCAGAAACCTGAAGGGGTCTACACCCATCTCTCCACCTCGGACGAAGGTGATTTATCATTTGCCTATGAACAGAAAAAACTTTTCGAGGTTACCGTAAAGCAAATAAGGAAAATATGCTCGCCCGATTGGGTACATATTGCCAACAGTGGTGCACTGGTTAATATGCCGGATTCTTTCTACAATATGGTACGTGTGGGAATGCTCTTTTACGGCGCGGATCCTTCTGAGGAAATGATCAATCCACTTTCAATTGAACCAGTGATGAATTTCAAAGGGGAGATTGTTCTCGTCAGGCGCGTGGCTGCTGAAACACCAATCAGTTACGGTGCCCTTTATCGTCCGAAGACCGACATCATGCTGGCGGTGGTTCAGGTGGGCTTCGCTGACGGCATGCCGAGACCGTGGTTCGAGCGGGGTTTTGTCGGCTGGAATGGGGGGCGGTATAAAATTGCAGGTCGAATTTGCATGGATCAGTTCATGGTGGACTTCGGGGAAAGCGAACCTTCCGAAGGCGACACCGTGTTGATATGGGGTAAAGATGATGAAAATGTCATTCCAATTGAAGAAATTAGCAGAGATATAGGGCTGAATCCATACACACTTTTCACGGCCATGAGCGGCAATAGAGTTGAAAGGATATATCTGAATGAATAGTGCGAAACAACTGGTTCTGGGAATCTTGTTATTAGGCTTTTGGCACTGTACACCACCATCTCCTGATATTAAAGTAACACTTAAAGAATTATCCTTAAATGAACTTAATATTGAAGAAAAGGTCGGACAATTATTCATGGTGAGGTATACTGGTGATTATTACCGCAATGATGCCCACAGGTTCCAGAATGTGAAGCGACTTATCACTGAGCGCCACCTTGGTGGCGTTATCACTTTTGTAGGATCGGTACACGGAACGGTGGCAAACTTGAATGAATTCCAGTCCTTTTCAAAAATTCCCTTACTTGTGGCGGCCGATTTTGAGAGGGGTGTAGGTCAGAAGATTGATGGTGCTACACTTTTTCCTTCCAATATGGCCATGGCTGCCACCGGGGATCCGGAGCTCTCTTACGAGCAGGGTAAGATCACTGCTTTGGAAGCGCGTGCTCTCGGTGTCCACGTCACATTTTCACCTGTGTTGGATGTGAATAGCAATCCGCAAAATCCTATCATCAACTTCAGGTCTTATGGTGATTCGCCGGAGATCGTTTCAAAGTATGGTAATGCCTTTATCAGAGGTGCACAGGATCACGGCCTTATCGCCTGCGCCAAGCACTTCCCCGGTCACGGTAATACGGGCGTCGATTCGCACAGCACATTGCCGGTTATTACATCTGATGAGGCGACCTTCAGGAAAATCGACCTGGCACCATTCAAGGCCGCCGTCGATGCAGAAGTAGGTATGATGATGATTGCTCACATTGCAATACCCGATATGGACGAGAGTCGCTTGCCTGCAACCCTATCCTACAAACTTAACGGTCAAATACTGAGAGAAGAGTTCGGCTTCAACGGACTCATCGTGACCGATGCCATGGAGATGGGTGGCATTACGGAAGCTTTCTGGTCTGCTGAGGCGGCAATTCGAACAATTGAGGCAGGTTCTGATATCGTTTTGCTCCCTATTGAAAATGATACAGCTATTGACGGTGTCATCGAAGCTGTGCGGCGCGGACGGCTTTCTGAAGAAAGAATCAATGAATCGGTTCAGAAGATTCTTCAAGCTAAGAAAGAGTTGGGCTTGTGGGAAAAACGGACCGTTTCTGTGAAGAATGCAAGAGATGTTCTGAGTGGAAGGCAACACACCTCCTCATCAGCCAAGGCAGCGCGAAAGTCCATCACCTTGGTCAAGGATGAGAAAAATAATATTCCCATCCATGTAGGCTCCAGTAAGAAAATGAGTCATATTCTCCTTGCCACCAGTGAAGGGATGCTCTCTTTTTCGAGTCCCTTTCGATCTGCCGTTTCCAGACTTCACGGCAATGTTGATTCCCAGTTCCTCTACCAACCTCTGTCAGAAACCCAGATTTCAGAGATCGTGGCGGAGTCAGATTCTTCTGATCATATTCTCGTGTCTCTACTCATCCGCGTTGCCGAGTTTCTCGGTACGTTTACAATTGATTCAACGCATCGTGAGCTTATCACTAAACTGCAAGAGACTGGAAAACCTGTTGTGGTGGTCTCGTTTGGTTCTCCATACGTCAGTGATGTGGATGAGATTGGCAGTTACCTGGCCGGTTACGGCTACGGGTCAATCTCTATGCGGGCCATGGCTGATGCTCTCTTTGGCGCCACCAGCATTACTGGCACGCTTCCGGTGGACCTCAGTCCGTCATTGCCTCAGGGGCATGGAGTGGAAAGAAGATTCGGTGAGCCGTTGCCCATGTCATCGGAAAAGATCGATTTCAGCGCCGCCCGATCTCTACTTGAAAAAGCCTTAACCGATTCTGTTTTTCCCGGAGCCTCGACCGTTGTATTGAAGAACGGAAAAATTGTCTGGGCACATCAGACCGGTCGTCACACTTATGATCCATTGTCTGAGTCTGTATCATCTGAGACAATCTATGACCTTGCTTCACTAACAAAAGTTGTTGCCACAACGGGTGTGGCCATGAAACTGGTCGCGCAAAGGAAGCTGCCACTGGATGAGCCGGTGAAAGATTTTATCCCCGAATTCACCGGCGGAGGAAAGGAGAAAGTGACCATTAGACACCTGCTGACCCATTCCGCCGGGCTGAAGCCATTCGATGAATACCCTTTGGGCTCAACGGCTGATGTCATTCTCTCAGACATCATTCAGCGGCCACTGGTTTATGAGCCAGGGAAAGAGTACAGGTACAGCGATTTCGGTCCTATCCTTCTGGCCAAGATCTGTGAAAAAGTATCAGGCAAAGCTTTTGAAGATCTTGCCGCTAGTCACATTTTCAAACCGCTTGGCATGAAGAGTACCTTTTTCAATCCCGATTCGTCAGTTCTTGTGCGGGTGGCCCCTACGGAGATTGATGACAGGTACGGCCGGGGACTCGTCCACGGCATCGTTCATGATGAGCGAGCGTGGCAGCTGGGTGGAGTGGCTGGTCATGCGGGACTTTTTTCCACAGCCGATGATCTGGCAGCCTACGCGCAGATGATGATGGATGAAGGATTCTATGGGGGACGGCGCTATTTCAGTCGTTCGATCATCGAGGATTTCACCCGAAAACAGGAGATGCCAACCACTAGCGATAGGGCACTAGGATGGGACACACGGGCAAAGGAAGGCAGCTCGTCTGGAGATTATTTCAGCGAAAGCAGTTTTGGTCACACCGGATTTACGGGAACATCCATGTGGATCGATCCGGTCCGTCGCATCGGGGTGATTCTCCTCACGAACAGGGTGCACCCTACGAGAGAGAGGGAAGGGATTACACAGGTTCGCCGGGATTTCCACAATGCAGTCATGGAGGCGATTCTCAACAAAACGTCCTCCTGATTTTGTGCAGACTGTCGATTTTATTGTTCTTTTTGGCTATCTGACCATTGTTTCCGGAGTGGCACTCTGGGCTGGGGGCAAACAGTCCTCAGCAAAATCATATTTTCTGGCGGAGCAAAATCTACCGTGGTGGATGATTATGCTTTCGGTGGTGGCCACAGAGACGTCTGTCCTCACCTTTTTGAGCATTCCCGGTGTTGCCTACTGGGGAGACTTGGGGTTCCTTCAGCTGGCTTTGGGGTACATTGCCGGTCGATGGATCGTGGCCCGATATTTGTTGCCACTCTATTTTGAAGAGGGGTTAGAATCTACCTACGAATTTTTGCGCAACCGGTGGGGACAATCGGTCCAACGCTTCGGTTCACTGGTTTTCCAGGTAACGCGGATTCTGGCCGATGGTGTACGGCTTTTCATGACAGCCATTCCCTTGGCACTGATTACCGGTTGGTCATATGGCACCTCCATCGCAGTCATTGCGGTGTTTACGCTTGTCTACACCATTCTGGGTGGTATCCGGTCTGTGGTTTGGGCCGATTCCATTCAGTTTTTCATTTATATCATCGGTGCTTTCGTCACTATGGGCCTGTTGAGCATCTTGGTGGACGGTGGGTGGTTAACCATTTTCGCCGAAGCACGGGCTGCAGGAAAACTGGCTATTTTTCACGGCGGCGATCCGGTTACTCAGCAGTACCACTTTCTCACTGCGATAGCAGGGGGGATGTTTCTGTCGCTGGCCTCCCACGGCACGGACCACCTTATGGTTCAGCGTCTTATGGCAGCAAGAAACGCTAGGGACGGGCAGAAAGCCCTTATAGGAAGCGGTTTTATGGCTTTCTTCCAGTTCGCTCTTTTCCTTCTGGTTGGGATAGGGATATGGGTTTACTACAAAGGCGCCGACATAAACAGTAACGAAGTTTTCTCAACGTTCATTATCAATAATCTACCTGTTGGCCTTCGGGGACTCATTGTTGCTGCAATTTTTTCAGCGGCCATGTCAACATTGAGTTCGTCCATCAATGCACTGGCTTCTTCCACCATGACGGACTGGATCAAGTGGCTCATGCCTGATCTATATACACTCCGTACATCTCGCCTACTTTCACTCATCTGGACTGTTGTGCTGGCCGGCGGAGCTACACTGTTTACATCAATGGAAGGGCCTCTGGTGGAGATCGCCCTAGCAATCGCCTCCTTCACCTATGGTGGTCTGCTTGGGTTTTTTCTTTTGGGCAGAGTGAAGGCGGAGTTTCCTGCCTCATCGGTCATAACAGGTTTTGTCGCTTCCATTGCGGTCATGGTTTTCGTTGTTAGCTTTACCGCCGTGGCGTGGCCGTGGTATACACTTATCGGTCTGTCTGTTATGGTAAGCACATCTGTCACAATGCATCTCATTCAGAAATGAATCGCTTCCGGAAAATAACAATCTGTCTGTTATTGTTTGTATCTGCATTTCTTGCAGGTCAGGAGTTTGAGCATTCCAGAGTGGTTCCTGTTCCGGACATGGGCTTTTTGCCAGGCGTGTTTACAGGTCTCGATATCCTCCAGGAGATGAAGTTTGATCAACTCCGCGGCAAGCGACTGGCGGTCCTCACAAACCAGAGTGCACTGAACAGGGGTGGCAAGCATCTCCTGGACCTTCTGGCGGAAAAGAAAGATAAGTTCGATGTAAAGATAATCTTCACACCGCAATATGGTATCCTCACCGATCCAGTCCATTCCCTTAAGCCACCGCCCGACCGTATGGATCAAAGATTTGACGCCAAGATTAAACGGCTTTGGGGGCGGGAGTACAGGCCCAATGTACTTGATCTTCGGGAGGTGGATCTGGTGATTATAGACTTGCAGGACACGGGGGTGCGATTCCATACACTCATGACAACGGTCACCAAAGTGATGGAAGCGGCGGCGGAGTACGAGAAACCGGTGATCATACTGGATCGGCCAAATCCGATAAATGGGAATATCCTTGACGGGCCAGTGGTGAGGCCCCAGTTCCAGTCTTTCGTGGGTTACCATCTCGTGCCCATTCGCCACGGGATGACTGTTGGTGAGTATGCCCTTATGGTGAATGAGACTGGATGGATCCGCCAGTCCGTTACTTGTGACCTGACGGTTATTCCCATGTCCAATTGGCGCCGGGAAATGTGGATGAACGAAACGGGCCTCACCATGACACCTCTCTGGAAAGAGATTGCCGATCCGGTGACGCTGGCTGCCGCTGTCGGGACGGGCCTTTTGGAGGGGACAAACCTCTCTTTTGGTGAAGGGACGTCCGAACCCTACAGGATCGTGGGTGCACCGTGGCTGGTACCCAATCAATTGCTCATGGGGCTGAACAGAGCAGGTCTGGCCGGTGTTCGTTTCAGTGAAGTGACTTTTATGCCTGATTCTCTGTCGCCGATCGTCTCAAATCCTATCTATCGTGGTCAGGAATGTTATGGCGTTAAACTGGTTATCGAAAATCCAGACCGATTTGATTCAGTGAGAACTACCATAACGATCCTTTCCCTTACCGCTCATCTTGAACCCCGCCGATTCAAGTGGACGGGAAACAACTATGTAGATAAGCTGTACGGGCACAACTACCTTCGCATTTTCATTGCCCAGGAGAGAGACATCAGGAAGCTCCCCGCCACATGGTCCGAAGAATTGATCAGGTTTAACCAGTTTCGCCAGAAATTTCTCCTTTATTGATCCCGAAATATGAAGACCGTTAAGTCGGCGGCAACAGTGTGGATTTTATTTGCCGGGCAATTATATGGTCAGGCACACTTTACCTTGCCCAAGAATGTCTGGCGAATTTCGGTGGTGAAGGAGGCATCGTCAGAAAATTGGGTCAGTGCTGGAGGGAAGAAGGGATTGCCAGATGAATATTTTACACTGGACGGTTACGGGCTGAAGTACTTCGATCACCTAAACCCCGAATCGAAAAAAGATCTTGTGAGGCTGAACGAGCAGTATGTTAGTGCCACAGACATGACTAACAAAGTGATTGAAGAGTTCCAATTAAAACAGGCGGCAATCGGTTGGGGAGATACACTGGCTGATTTCAGCCAAAATTTTTTCGGTCCCGATTCAGTCACAATCGGCGGTTATATCAGCAACACGAAAAGGACTATGGAGAGACAACTCACCCGTATCCGTTTTGAGTACGGTCTTACAGAGCGAGTTACACTGACACTGGGAATCCCCAACTATGCCAGTGCCACGCAAACAAATGAATGGGGGTGGCGGGCAAGTCATTCCGAAAACATTGACCTAGAAGGATTTATCGATTATCACACAACCAACAAGGCGAAGTTTGAAAATTTCTTCGCCTCCCCCCAATATTACGACAGTCTCGATACCTATTTTGCCGGTAAGCTTCAGGCTGTTTACGATGCGTTCTACACCACTAATGGGGCGGCATCTGTCCTCTGGGTGCTTGAGCAGGGCCTTGACCCGTTAGGTACATCCATTACCGGCGCTCAATTCAACCCTTTTTCAAACTCTGATAAGGACACAACCAACATTGATTCTCTAATGAAATTCTACCATCCCAATCGATCCACATCGGGACTTGGAGACATTCGCTGGGGCCTCAACTTTCATCTACTTGGTTCACCGATTTGGGCCGGGGAGTCTCTCTTTTCTGTTTACGGTGGGATCGGCATGACAATCCCAACGGCGAAGCTTATCAGTAAATTTAATCCTGATAAAGTTGATGGTGACAGCGGCCGTCCAAAACAATTTTCCCAACTTCAACTGGGAGAAGGAGTTTCCGCTTTACACTTTTCACTGTTTGGGGAGTTCTACAGAACTGTCAGATCAAGGGAAGTGAAGGTCAACTGGTCAACGGCGTTCAAGTTTAATACTGAGGCCAAGTTCTGGCCGAGGGTTACACCTAGAGGCACTTTTTCGGTACAACACGATTCCATACTCTCACAAATTGGAGAAGTGTACAGATTTCACCGTGGTGATGAATTGTTTGGCTCACTGGTGGGATCGCTGGAGTTGATTCCCCGAAAGCTGAAAATTTCTGCGGGGCAGACCTGGTATCTGAAAAGGCGGGACAGTTACTATTCAAAGGATAAGCGGTGGAATGAATGGATGGCCGGGGGTACTGACTTGAGAAAGGACTACGATACGCGGAGTGTGATGATCTTTCAGGATCTTGCGCTGATTTTCCAAAACACCGATCCCATGAATCAGTTTGGTTCTACGCCGTTTGAAGCTGAACTTTCAGTAACACTACCCGTACTTACTCGGCATGCCTGGCACGCCGTGGAGATAAGGGTTTCCTTTGTGACATACTTTCAGTTCTGGTAGAGGGATAAGACTTGAAGCAGAAGAACAGAACCCAGACCATCAGCTGGTGTTTTTATGACTTCGGCAATTCCGCATTTACCACCCTTGTTGTTACGTTTATCTATTCCACCTATTTCACCCAGGCCATTGCCCCGGATGAAATTACGGGTACCTTACTTTGGTCCAGAGGTATATCCATCAGTGCAATTCTGATCGCACTCTTATCGCCCATTTTAGGGGCGATAGCTGACCAGACGGGTCTCAGGCGGCGGATGCTGATCTCCACCACACTAATTTCAGTTGCGGCAACATTTCTGCTCTATTACCCAACGGAAGGAATGATCCGCGAAGCGCTGATTCTTTTCGTCGTTGGTAATGTCTGTTTTGAACTGGGCAGTGTATTCTACAATTCTTATCTACCAGAAATTGCGCCTCAGGAAAAGGTGGGTAGAATTTCAGGATACGGCTGGAGCTTTGGCTATGTGGGAGGGTTGCTCGCCATGTTTATAGCCATGGTCGGTTTTGTTAATCCCGAAACACCTTGGTTCGGTTTGGCCCGGGATGGTGAACACATAAGGGCCACGAACATTTTGGTGGCGGGGTGGTTTGCCGTTTTCAGTCTGCCACTTTTTTTTTCCGTACGGGAAGTGCCAAAAAAAGGGAGAGGAAGCTTGGGGAAGGTCATTAATGATTCTTTCATCCAGCTGAAAGATACCTATCAGCATATTTCAAACTACCGCCAGATCGTCAGGCTCCTCATTGCACGGCTTGTTTACAATGATGGACTGGTAACAATATTTGCTTTCGGTGCCATTTATGCAGCCGGCACCTTTGATTTCACATTTGAGGAAATCATGATATTCGGCGTGGTTCTGAATGTGACCGCCGGCCTTGGTGCCTTTCTCATGGGCTTTTTTGATGATAGGCTAGGTGGAAGAAATACTATCATTGTGAGTCTTTTCGGTCTCATTGTTGCAACATTGGGTGCTGTTGCGGCGCCGAACAAAACCTTTTTCTGGGCGTCTGGAATTCTCGTGGGTATCTTTGCCGGACCTAACCAGTCTGCCAGCCGCTCGCTCATGGCTCGTTTCATACCGAAGGCAAATACCAATGAATTTTTTGGCTTTTTCGCCTTTTCCGGTAAACTGACTTCCTTCTTGGGACCGCTATTACTTGGCATCTTTACGAGTACGTTTGGTTCACAGCGGATGGGTGTGTCGGTGATACTGGTTTTTTTTGTGTTTGGGCTTTGGCTCATTTATAGAGTGGATGAGGAAGAAGGAAAGAGGCTAGCGACCATATCGACCTCGGTCAGTTGAAAAATTATATAATCTTGAAACTTTAAGAATCTGGGTTTACATTTACCAGCCTAATTAAGATTGGAGGAGATGAGACAATGAAGAGAACATCATTTTTCGCAATAATCATCATCGCTATGGTTATTCTTGTCGGTGGTACCTATGAAGCCGAGACGGTTGAAACAGCGTCCATTTCTATAGAAGGGATGCGTTGCGGTGCTTGTTGCACAAAGGTTGAGACGGCGCTAACGGGGAAGAATGGGGTAAAAACTGTATCAGTTAATCTTGAGAGTAAGTTTGCCATCGTTGAATATTATCCCGCCAAAGTTGCAAAAGCGGAGCTGGTGAAAGCTGTTGCTGACGCTGGTTTTGCGGTGAATGAGGCTGCTTGTGAATACAGCGTTGAAAAAACCAAAGCTGCCGCGGAAGGTGCCTCATGTAATCTTAAATCGAAGAAAAAAGCGATTTAGCTGCGATATTACCGTATAAGTTGTAGAAAAAGGCCGGCATTGCCGGCCTTTTTTTTGAAATTGGTATTGACACTAAATTTCTGAGAGATTAAACTTCATTAGAGTCCCGTTGGCACGGCGTGCTCTTCAGAGGAATTTAACATTTCTCGAGGGTAGGACCAGCGGGGCTCTTTTCATTTGACAAAATTATCGATCTGAGGAAGAAATTATGGAACAGGTAACAGCAAGGTACAGCCAGCTTGTTATGCCGAATGATCTGAACAACATCGGTACGCTTTTCGGTGGTAAGATGGTATCGTGGATGGACATCGCCGCGGCAAAGGCTATTCAGCGTTTTCTCCGAGGGACGGAGGCAGCAGGTGGCGTTACTAAAGCCATTGATGAAGTGGTTTTCTCCGAACCGGTATTCGGCGGAGAGTGGGTGAATTTCGATGCAACTGTCATCTCGGCGGGTACCACTTCAATAACAGTAAGGGTGAGTGTCCGGGCCGAAAACGCCGGAGGCAATGCAAGAGATGTCTGCGAAGCAATATTCACCATGGTGGCTGTGAAAAAAGGTGGCGGTGGCCGGTGGGTAAAAGTGGCCCACGGTAAATCTCTTAATTAGTTTGCTTTGGCGATAGGCTCAGTGGGGTATCCTGGTTCATTGCTGAAAACGCGATCGAGAAACTGGGCGAGATGCAGTACTTCCATTTCAATTCCTCGGCGCCTGACACCCCAGGCCAGCTGAATCTGACAACCGGGATTAGCGGTCACCAGGATATCTGCACCTGTTTTCATAACTGCGTTCATTTTCCTTTCCAGAAGATCCAGTGACATTTTCGTTTCAGTAATAGAATAGCTTCCGGCGCTGCCGCAGCAGCGGTCGGCTTCCTTAAGTGGCACCAATTCAACTCCAGGAATCTGTGAAAGTAACGATTTAGGCTCCGCCGATACACCCTGACCGTGGAGCAGGTGACACGGTTCATCATAGGCAACCTTCAACAATCGTCCGTTTGACATCTGTTTCGTCTCCATCCTGGCCAGAAACTCAGAAAGATCAAGAATCTTACCGGAAATCCCCGCTTCCCTATATTTCGAGTATGACTTTAAGTGAGCCCCGCATCCTGCCGAATTTATAATAATAAAATCACTACCTATATTTTCAAAAAGATCGACATTTGACTGTGCCAGATCAGTGGTCGTTTGTGTGTCGCCGCTGTGGGCGTGGAGGGCGCCGCAGCAGGTTTGTTTTGCCAGAATGTTTACATCAAAATTGTACCAAGTGAGAAGCCTAACCGTTGCCGCATGAACATGCGGATAAAGATGATCCATGACGCATCCTGTGAAAAGGGACACTGTCCCACTTTTTTTGCCTACCGCGGAGTAAAGTACGTCGTCATTGGTACCGAAACGCCGTGGCGGTACAGATGGTATGGACGCCTGTAAAGTTCTTACTTTTTGCGGAACCAATAAGTTGAAAGGCCGAGTTGAAAACAGTTTCCGGAGGCCTGTCTTCTGATAAACACGCGTTAGGGTAAACAGTGTCGACAGCCAGCCATGAGAAGTGAGAACTTTACTTAGCAAATGCTTTTCAAAGAATGAAGGCAGTTTTGTTTCTGCCATGGCACTTCGGGTGATCTCCATAAGGTGACCAAACTGAACGCCTGACGGACAAGCTGTTTCGCACGCTCGGCAGACAAGGCACAGTTTCATATGTTCACTAAATGCGTCATCCATGGAAGCGTTGCCGTTGAGGGCGGACGCCATTAAGTAGAGGCGGCCACGGGGAGAATCCATCTCTTTGCCGTTTTCCATGTAAGTGGGACAGGCGGGCAAACAGAATCCGCAGTGGATACATTCTTGAAGTAAACGCTTTTCGTTTTGACCAAATGCGGAGGCTAAGGGAGTAACGACAGCTTCACCCATCAGATACCTCCTACAAATGTTCCGGGGGCAAAGAGGCCTTTCGGGTCCAGATGTTTTTTCAGTTGTTTCATAAGATGAAGGGACGGGGGCGTCAGCGGCCACCGGTCTTCAGCAGAGGATACATTGCTTCCGGTAATTTCAACAGCACCATTCAACCCTGAAACCTGATCAATGAATGTCTTTCGGTCTGAGCTTTCATCGAGTTCTAGTGTGACTGAGCCGCAGGCGGGGAGAATTTTGAGTGAA
The DNA here is from genome assembly GCA_012964825.1 of Candidatus Neomarinimicrobiota bacterium. NCBI lineage: Bacteria > Pseudomonadati > Fidelibacterota > Fidelibacterota bacterium. Next base: position 4,420 of record DTTI01000006.1, on the reverse strand, counting down.
CAGCCTGGCATCTCTTCTGCAAGATTGCAAACAAGTTTATCAACTTTCGACTTTGGGATTGAGACTGCAGCTTCAGTGGAAGACGGGGCTGCCTCATCGTTACCGAACTGGGCGGTTTTCCAGTAGAATTGGGTATCGTCCTCGCTCGCCTTGCCCCAGCGATTTGCCGACGATTTTTCAAGGATGGAAGAGAGTACAGTTGATTGGTCTGCAACACTTTGTTCTGTTCCCATAAGTTCAATCAAAACCCACCAATGTTTCGCCTTGGCGGCCGCCCATCGACCCTTGACCACCGTTAGTGCCTCAACTTCGACTGGTGCTTTATTAATCTGCTTTGACATCCCAAGTGCTTCTTCAGGTGTTGAGAAACAGGCACGGAACGTCACCCGCTTGTCGGGTATGGGCGCCAACTTAAATGACATATTGAGCAGGATTCCTAAAGTACCCCGGGCACCGATATACAGTTTGTTCAAGTCATAGCCACTGACATTCTTTACCACATTGGCGCCTGCTTTGACGATCTTTCCCGTGCCGTTTACCACCGTTGTGGCGATGACCCAGTCTCTGGCTGTGCCGTGCCAGTGACGCCTTGGTCCGGAGCGATTGGCGCTGATGATACCGCCAACGGTGGAATTACCTTCGTCAGTAGGATCGAGGGGAATCCATTGATTTGCCTCTCTAAGTTTGGCTTGAACTTCTGAAAAGAGCATGCCGGCGGGAACGATGGCTGTCAAGTCTTCAGGTGTATGGCGGAATCCATTTGTCAATTTTTTAAGACTGATACCAATGTCAAATGTTTTTCTAGCGGTGAAGAGATCACGTCCGCCACCTAGTGGAAGGAGTGTCTTGCTTTCTTGGAGAGCCTCAGTAACCATTTTGGCAACTTCCTCCGGCGTTTTGGGAGTGGCGACCCGTTCAACAGGAATCTGACCGCTCCCACTTAGTTCGGTAGGATCGATTACTTTCGGTTCAGTAACTACAGCCATCCACCGCCGGCCACTGTTTTTCGGATTTTCGATTCGCCACATCTTGCACCGGTGGGGAAAATCTTGCTGGGGTTTAGCAGTCCCGATGGGTTGAACGCCGACCGAACGGAAAGCATCTGGGCTTCATCATCATGGTTGAACATGAACTTAAAAGCACTCAGTTTCTCCGTACCTATGCCGTGTTCGCCTGAAAGTGCTCCACCGAGATCGATACATTTTTGTAAAATTTCCCGGGAGATTTTTATAGCTGACTTCACCTGATTTTCATCATCGGGATCATACATGATAGTAGGATGAATGTTGCCGTCTCCAGCGTGGCACAGGTGCCCGATTCGAAGGCCGTGACGATTTCCTATCTCTAGATCAAACTTAAGTATTTCAGGCAACCGGGACCGCGGAACGACGCCATCATTGGTATAAAAGGCGGGGGTCACTTTCCCGATAGCGCCAATGGCCTCTTTCCTTCCGCGCCAGAGACGATCCCGCTCTTCATCGCTCTTAGCCTCTTGGAAATCAGTAGCGCCACTATCACGGCATATATTACTGATCCTGCCGGCCTGAGCTGAAAGAGTCGAAGTGAGGCCATCGATTTCTATGAGCAAGATCGCCGCCACGTTTTCAGGGAAGCCCGCTTTCAAGTGACTTTCTACCGCTTTAATCACAATATTATCAATGAGCTCTAAGGCGGCGGGGATGATGCCGGCGGCAATAATGCTGGAGACTGAATTACTGGCATCCTCCACCGATTTGTAAGAGGCAAGAAATGTCTTTACCGCCTCTGGATTTCGGATCAGTTTCACCGTTATTTCTGTGGCGATGCCAAGTGTCCCCTCAGATCCTACAAACAGTCCAACAAGATTGTAACCGGTTGAGTCTTCAGGTCGCCCGCCCAGTTTGACGACCTCCCCATCAGGCATAACCACAGTGAGGTCAAGGACATGATTGGTGGTGACACCATATTTTAGGGTGTGGGGACCACCGGCATTTTCCGCAACATTTCCACCTATGGTGCAAGCTTTCTGGCTGGACGGGTCGGGAGCGTAGTGATAGCCGTTAGGACTGGTTGTATCGGAGAGATGAAGGTTGATGACGCCAGGCTGGACAACTGCCAGTTCATCATCATAATCGATATCCAAAATTTTGTCCATTTTGGACATCTGGATGATAACACCGCCTTCAGCAGCTACCGCACCGCCGCTCAAGCCCGTTCCAGAGCCTCGGGCGAGGAACGGCGTTTCATGACGAACACAACACTTTGCAATCTCAGCTACCTCTTCAGTGGATTTGGGTAGTACCACCGCCTCGGCGCCATATTTGCTGAGCGTTAGTCCATCACATTCGTATACGAGCAGTTCAGTTGGGTGGGAGATGACACGGTCTCTGTCCAGGATCGACTCGAGATCTCTTACGAGAGATGACTTTTTTGGCATGGGCCTGCTTAGTTACACTTTGGTTAAGGCAGAAAAGTACAACCGCCGCCAAACGGACGCAATCGGTAAGGAGCGTTAGTTATCCTTCAGATCATTCACTTCGCACATAACGGCACCACAACTGCAGACGATGAGATCATTTTCCCGCATCCAGGAATAGTCCGTATAGTCCGCTGACCACGGCGTTGTGCACTTGGGACATCTGAGAATTGTGAGATTGAAGAACGGCGTGCTCTCCTCTAAAGTCTCTAAAGTAATGAATTCCATTTTTCCTCTTTCTATTAACATTGTTCCACAGTAAGCATACAAAAGGCGTATATAGTTTACACCTTGTCGACAAACGTGGCAAGAAGAATTAAAGTGTGGTTGCTTTACCCGTTCACTCATTCAAACTTAGTGGGTAATTTTGAGCAAAGAATTTTGAGAGTGGAGAAAAGCAAATGGCACAATTAACGAAAGTTCAGATTTCAAATCAGCATTGGAAAAAAGTGAAAAGTGATGCACTGGTAGTCGGGGTATTCCAAGGAGGTGCTCTTTCATCGCTGGGGAAAGATGTTAACTCTGGTTTGAAGGGAGTTATAAAAACCACCATCAAGAACAGTGATTTTAAAGGGAAATCCAACGAAGCACTCATGCTCTACACCGGCGGAGCCCACTCACGGGTGTTGCTGGTTGGCTTAGGTAAAAAGAAAGAGTTCGATCTGGAAAAATTACGACAGGCGGGTGGTACGGCAGTGAAAACACTTCAGAGTAAGGAGAAAACTTCCGCCACTGCTGAGATTCCAGGTCTGGAACTCATGGACTTTACATCAGCCGAAGCCACACAGGCGTTTGTGGAAGGGACCATTCTCGGTTCCTACAAGTTCCTCGATTATAAGACGGATGATGAGAATGGCACTGTTTTGAAGTCACTTACCGTTGTTGGTGGAGGCAGCAGAAGCGGGATGAAGCGGGGTAAGGTGGTGGGAGATGCGGTCTGTCTTGCCAGGGATCTAGCGGCCCATCCAAGCAATGTAGCCACACCGAGCAGACTGGCCAGTGAAGCCCGCAAGATCGCCCGCGCCGGCGGTATGACCTGCAAGGTGATGAACAGGGATCAGTTCACAAACCTGGGGATGGGGGCGTTTGCATCTGTGGCCCGAGGGGCTCATGAGCCGCCGAAGTTCATCTTGATGGAATACAGGGGCGGAAAAAAGGGTGATAAACCGTTTGCCTTTGTAGGGAAAGGGATCACCTTTGACACGGGTGGTATATCCATCAAACCGTCCTCAAAAATGGATGAGATGAAGTATGACATGTGCGGCGCTGCTACTGTTCTAGGCATTATGAAAGCTGTTGCAGGGCTCAAGCCCAAACGGAACATTGTGGCAGCTATTGCCGCCACGGAAAACATGCCCGGCAGCCGCGCTTCCAAACCGGGTGATATCGTGAAAGCATATAATGGAAAGACCATCGAGATACTTAACACAGATGCGGAAGGTCGCCTGGTTCTTGCCGATGCACTTGCATATGTCTCCAAACATTACGATCCGAAGTACATGGTCAACTTTGCGACCCTCACCGGTGCCGTTATTGTGGCGCTGGGACACGTCGCTTCTGGCGTCATGGGGACTGATGAAAAGCTGGTTCAATCCATTCTGAAGGCAGGTAAAATGTCCGGTGAACGGGTCTGGGAATTTCCACTGTGGGATGACTATTGCGATGATGTAAAAAGCAAAATTGCCGATGTGAAAAATTTAGGTGCCACCGGTCAAGCCGGCACCATTGCCGGCGGCGCATTCTTGAAAGCATTTGTAGGTGATACGCCCTGGGCTCATCTTGACATTGCCGGTACGGCATGGTGGGACAAGGATCGGCCGTACGTGCCATCGGGACCCTCCGGTGTGGCTGTGAGGCTCTCTCTGGAACTTTTGAATATTCTTGGGTAGAGGCTAATTTCGCCCGCAATTTTGGCGGAGTAGCTCAGTTGGTTAGAGCAGCGGAATCATAATCCGCGTGTCGGGG
>DTTI01000005.1 GCA_012964825.1 Candidatus Neomarinimicrobiota bacterium | reverse complement strand
TGCCACCGTAGCTCAGTTGGTAGAGCAACGCATTCGTAATGCGTGGGTCGGGGGTTCAAATCCCTCCGGTGGCTCAATCCCACCCTTCTGTTTTGGCATTTGCTCTTTTATCCGGTCTTGTTGCACTTTTTCTAGGTGGAGTGAATTTTCCGAAATCTGACAAGCGATTCTCCAGATTAGTCTGACACCTCCTCCCTTATAGCAAAGATCCAGATGTCTAGGAAAATTAATTTACTTTTTTGGATTGAGCAAGTTCGCAGAAAACCACCAGACTGTGGTTTGCAAAACTCTTCTGGTCTTTCCCTGGTCTGAAAGCATGAATGTACTTGCTCTTCCGAAATAAAAAACCAACTTCGGAGAGGAGAAGTGTGATGGAGTCCAAGGAATACTTCACTTTGTGAACATTCTCAAACTTAAAGCGAACAAGGTTATAAAGATTTTCCGGCAATGCAGAATCTCCCCTGATTCTCTCTTGAGGGATACAGATGATTAATGAACCGTCTCCTCTGAATAGTCCCTTCAATTCTCTCAGAAACGCCTTGGGATTATGCATATGTTCGATAACGTGTGATAGCAGTACATACTGATATTTTCCCCTGTTCTCATGGTAGAACTCATTTGCGATGTAATGAAAGGTCAAATCAGGATCACGCTTCCGGCATCGATGGATCGAACTAAGAGAAACATCGGCCCCTTGAACATGACTGTAGCCAAACTTTGTGGCCAAGGCGCGAGTAAATTGGCCAGTGCTGCATCCGAGATCGAGAATGAGACCACTGTTGCCCCGTTCATTGATATAATTAATGATATAATCAATTTCACGTTTTTTGTAGTTGAGAATATTTCTACCAAGGACCGTCTTGGCGCCGATGATATACTGATAGGCGAGATTGTAGATAGAATTATTATTCAAAATAGGAATCAACGGCGTAATCTGAATGTAAAATCAATTACCCCCTCCATTATTAATGGATTTTACTATGAGACTTCTGGATAAAAGGTATCTTCTACTCTCAGTTAAAAAAGGTGGAACAAAATTGGCAAAAATGTGCTGTTGAGGTTCGAAACCAGCTTTTCTTAACAAAGAGAATAATTGTTCTTTGGAGAATTTGTGTTTGTGTGGATTCTCAAACTTCAACTTGAGAAAAAAAGTATGCGGTTTGCAGGGGATTAATATCACCCCTTATCCTCTCCTGAGGTACGGCCGTCACAAATGAACCTCCTTCTTTCAATAGTCCATGAATACCTTTCAAGAAATCACTGGGAATGTCCACATGCTCCAAAACATGTGATAGTATTATGACGTCAAAAAAGGACTTATACCTGTCGAAAACCTCTGAGTTAATAATTTCTGCCGGAATGCCATTTTTATTGGTAGCTGACACTGCGGCGTGGTGGATATCCCCACCAATCACGTTACAATCATATTTCTGCTTTACCAGCCTAGCATGGCGACCTGTGTTACATCCATAATCCAGTACATTACTATTTTCTTTAGCATCCACAAAATTAACTATACTTTCATCTTCGTACTTCCCGAAGCGCAAAATATTTGTATAAAACCAAACTGATGCCTGCGTTAGCCTGGAATAGAAACTGTCATAGGGTGCTTGCTCGTTCATGTTGCCAAGTTTCAAATTAAGTCTTTGATCAGCATAAACAGAATCACCGTTCCACTCAGCATATTGCCTGTGTGTCCCCTCTCAGATTGAAACAGCCAATAATGCGAAAATCGCATTCGGAAAAGAAACTTAGCATTTAGTAAATGTCAAGCAGTTCTACCTCGAAAACAAGCGTGGCATTGGGGGGAATCGGACCCATCCCTCCCTCACCATAACCTAGATGTGAAGGTATAATTAACTTCCTTTGGCCTCCCACGCGCATGGATAGAACACCTTCATCCCAACCGTCAATGACCGAACCTACACCGATAACAAAGCCGTAGGGTCTCCCCTTTTTCCGCGAACTGTCAAATTCCTTCCCTTTGTTGTCAGGCTGATTCTCATCATAAAGCCATCCAGAGTAATGAACGGATACCCGCTGACCGGCCTGTGGTGAAGTACCGTCTCCTGCTTTAAGATCTAAATACTTCAATCCAGATTCTGTTTCCATGAGTTCTCCCGCTTTTTCACTGCATGCCGTGAGGCAAATAACAGAAAAAAGAATCGTCTTTGTTGCTATTTTCATCCTTCAGTTCCCATCAAGATTGGCAAGTGTACAGTTTTTCCTCCTTTTTTGCACTCTCTATTTAGTACGGTTGGTTTTGGACAACCTTCGATCTAAATTAATTTGTCATGAGCAAGAACAGACAATTAATGCCCCCACTGGCTGAGCGTGTCCGACCGGCCTATTTGCAAGATTTTCTAGGTCAGGACGACCTCACAGGCGAAGGTACCCTTTTACAGCAATCCATTGCGTCGGGAAAACTGTTCAGCTGCGTTCTCTGGGGGCCACCGGGTACTGGAAAGACAACACTTGCAAAGATCCTTGCTAAAAGTTTGGAGGGAGACTTCTTCCAGATCTCGGCTGTGTCATCCGGCGTAAAGGACCTAAGAAAGATCATCGAAACAGCGAAAACTAACCTGACATTGAATACTCCTACCGTGTTGTTTATTGATGAGATCCACCGTTTCAATAAAGCACAACAGGATGCGCTTCTCCATTCCGTGGAAGACGGGACCCTGACCCTCATCGGAGCGACTACAGAAAACCCGTCCTTTGAGGTCATTTCGCCTTTGCTTTCCAGGTGCCGTGTTCTGAAACTAAAAAGCCTGGAGAAAAATGTACTTAAATCAATTCTGTTAAATGCAATAAACATCGATGTGGTCCTCATGAAACACAACATCTCTTTCAAAGACGGTACACAAGAAAAACTCGTACTCGCCTCTGGAGGAGATGCCAGAAAGATGCTCAACACACTGGAAGCGGCTGTAACCATGAGTAACCAAGATGGAAAAACAGTGGTTGTTGACAAAAAATTGTTGTCCGAAGCACTTCAGTCAAAGAGCCAGATTTATGACAAGGCTGGTGACTACCATTACGACACCATTTCCGCATTTATAAAGTCTGTGAGAGGAAGCGATCCGGACGCCGCCGTCTATTGGCTGGCGATCATGCTGGAGGGGGGCGAAATGCCTGAGTTCGTTGCTCGGCGCCTTATCATCCTTGCTTCAGAAGATATTGGAAATGCCGATCCTCAAGCTCTCGGTATTGCTACCTCAGGTTTTCAGGCTGTTCACGTTATTGGCATGCCCGAAGCTGCATTAATCCTTGCCCAAGTCACCATTTATCTCGCCTCTGCTCCCAAATCAAATGCCAGCTACGTAGCTGTCACCCAGGCCATAAATAAAGTAAAGGAAGAAGGAACCTCTTCGGTGCCACTTCATTTAAGGAACGCACCTACACCACTCATGAAATCTTTTGATTATGGCAAGGATTACACCTACCCGCACAATCATCCCGACCATTTTACAGATGTGAACTACTTTCCTGAAGAAATGGCACAAACCCCATTCTATAAGCCAACAAATCAGGGTTACGAAGAATTTATCTCCAAACGCCTCAAGGATCTCTGGCCGGAGCGCCGGAGCTGATTAAAATCCAACCCACATGAATGTCAGACTGATCCTAACGGGCCTCACTATATCTGTCATCACTGCTCAGTCAAGTGAACGGCTGCGACTTATTCAAGCCGATGTTCTGGAGAACGTGACAGACGCTCAAGGCGAGCCTGTTCAGCACCTGCGCGGCAATGTGAAATTCCAAAAAGGGGAGGCCGTTATCTCCTGTGATAAGGCTTATTACCGAAACCGTGATGGTATCGGCTCTTTCGCCGGGAATGTTCAAATGGTAAAGAACGAACAAATATTGACGGCTGATTCAATCAGAACAAACTCAAATGACGATATTGTCACCGCTTATGGATCAGTTCATTTGCAAGACAGAGAATACAAACTCAAAAGCAGACTGCTCACTTACTTTTCAGAGGCTGACAGCGGTATTGCGGAGGGTGACGTTGTGTTTGTGCAAAAAGGTCAAACCATCACCGCCGGAAAATTTACTTATGTGAAAGAAACAAATGACGTCGCAAGCTACAGAGCCGAAGAGGATGTGATCATCCGAGAGGAGGAAAGAACGGCAACATGTGGGCTCACCATTTACGATGCACTTTCTGACATATCCAAACTATTGGATAACCCTATCGTTGTACAGGAGGGACAGCAAATCAGCGGAGAAGAAATTCATCTTCGCTATGAGGAAGATAAACTGGCAAAACTAACAATTCCCGGCAAAGCCCACATTGTTTATAAACGGAAAGGAAAAACCAACGGGACTGAAGATAATGAGTCAATACTTTCTGAATTCCTCGATGATATGACAGGCCAAAGTTTGGAAGCTTTTCTAAATGAAGGGCTTTTGGACTCAGTCCGTCTACAAGGTATGGCCACCACTTTGTATCATCTTTTCGAGGATTCAGTTTATCAGGGAAAGAATATTGCCAGCGGCGACACAATCACACTTTTGTTCGAAGCCGACTCCACTGAAAAAAGAGATGTTAACTCCATTCATGTTGCCGGTGGTGCAAGAGGTGAGTACCATCCGGACTCCTCGGCGGAAAAAATTGAGAATGCCATCCTTTACCAAGCGGATACCATTCATTACAGTATCCCCGATCAGCAAACATGGCTCCGCAAAGATGTTAAAATTGACTATATGGATACCGAGCTCCGATCGGGTTATGTGAATGTTATTTGGAAAGAAAATCTCATGAAAGCTGCGGCAGCACCACCGGGAGCCGTTAATTCTGATCCTGAAGAACGGCCAATATTCACTGAAAAAGGTCGCGAGCCCATGAGGGGTGATTCCCTCACTTACAATCTTTCAAATGGCCGAGGAAAGGTTCAGCACGGCACAACCAAGATGGAAGACGGTTACTACAGAGGCGATGAAATCCGTAATCGAACAGAATCAATCTTGCTTGTTGACAGGGGTATTTATACGACTTGTGATCTCATCGATGATCCTCATTTCCATTTCGGAAGTCGCCGGATGAAAATGATCATGAATGATCTCATCATTGCCAGACCCATCATTCTCTACCTTGGCGGCATTCCACTGTTTGGGCTGCCGTTCGCCGTCTTCCCCGACCAGAGCGGCAAGCGTCATTCAGGATGGATCATGCCGTCCTATGGCCAGAACACGGCGCAAGGGCGGTATCTGAGAGGGTTAGGCTTTTTCTGGGCGGCAAACGAATTCCTCAACAGCCAGTTCACCCTGGATTTTTATGACAAAGAGGGGATTGTATTTCACAATTCTAACCGATACTTCCGAAGATACAAGTACAGTGGAAGTTTCAGCTTTCGTTACAACAGAACAGTTGCAACAGGTGACATTGCCGAATTTTTTTCAAATCCGGGTGCTGTGAGGTGGTCCGGCTCTTGGAGTCACGCCCAAATGCTCCGGGGAAACCAAACCCTAAATGTTAACGGGCGGTATTATTCTGACAGTCAATTTAACCAAAAATTGGGCATAAATCGGGATACCCGCCTTAATCAGAACGCTGTTTCCAACGCTACCTACTCTAAACGATGGCAAAAATTGAATGCCAGCATGTCGGCAAACCTTTCGGAGACCAGAAATCTCATGGTAAAGAGCAAAATGGATCCAACATCTATATATTATGAAAATCCCACAGGCGCCGGTCGCCGCCTTGTAGAAAGTACTACAGTTTTTCCTATCTTGAATTTCAGAAAAGGACAGACCCAGTTGTTCGGGGCATCTGGCTCCGGTGTTTACCTCTCCTACGGCAGTACCCTGAAAAACCGTGGTCAGGGATTCTATAAATCAGAAGCGCTGGATGATTCAACCTTCGGCTGGGGAGACAGTCAATCGGAATATGATAATAGTTGGGTCCACAACATTTCTCTTTCAGGTTCATCACGGTTGCTAAAGTACATCGCTGTCCGGCCCAGCCTATCATTTCGAGAAGAATGGATTACAAAATATTTTGATGCCACCGGAGCTGACAGTTTGGGTAATGCCATTGATGCGCGTCAGGTGAGTGGATTCAAAGCCCGCCGCACAGGTACTCTATCAGTGAGCACCAATACCAAACTTTACGGTATTTTACCTGTAAAGGTCGGCTCATTGAAAACCCTTCGCCACACCATTACACCATCGGTCGGTTTTTCTTATCGCCCCAACTTTAGTGATGATACTTTCGGTTATCTGAAAAAACTTGAAGATAATGATGGTAATATTTACAATTTCGATCCTTTCAAAGGCACTCAGATAGGCACCACCCCAACGGGCGAACAGAGAAATATGAACATTTCCGTTAGAAATCTTTTTCAGGCAAAACTGAAAGATGGTGAAAGTGAAAGAAAAATCGACAACTTGCTCACCTGGAACATGAATACAAGCTACAACTTTGCAGCTGATGAGTTCAAACTGTCGAAGCTTCGCTCCACTTTTCGGGCTGGCTGGCTTAAGAAACTGAACCTCGATTTTTCAATGAGTCACGATTTCTATGACACCAATACAATTGACGGCCAATCAGTACGAATTAATGAAATCAAAACCAACAGCTGGGGCCTTCCCGCACCCCGAATGACCAATATGAACGCTGCCACAGGCTTTAAAATCTCTGGTAAGCGGCTGGGGTGGAGTGACTCTCCTACGGAAACAGATACCACAGAGAATGATACCTCTGCCTTTGCGGATCTTATGGGTGGCGGTATCGCTCGGCCGGGCAACAGAAGTCAAGCCCGCAATCCTGGGAACCTGTGGGATCTTAATCTTTCTCTACGTTATGCCGCCAACAGGATGAATCCTCTCAATCCAAAGGATACTTTCTGGATGAATTCGAACCTTACTTTAAAAATCTCCAAAGGGTGGCGGATACAGTACAATGCCCGGTTTGATCTTTTGGAAAGAGATTTGGTTAGCCATGATGTGAATGTCTACCGCGATCTCCATTGCTGGGAGATGAACTTTACCTGGACACCATCAGGTTTCGGACAGGGATTTTATCTCAGGGTGAATGTAAAATCACCAACGCTTCGAGATTTGAAATTCGAATCAAGAGGTGGTCGCTGGAGCGGACCTGGAATCCCTTAAAACAGTTGGTTTTCCCTCAAGCAAAGGACAAATTTCTGAGGGCAGACTCTAGCCGGTACGGATTTGAAAGCACGCTTAATCACACTTCTCCTCCCTTTAACAGTAGTCATACCCGATGTAGCTGACTGTTTTCAACTCAGTATTTATTCCAGTACCGGTTGGACAAACCATCATCAATTCAGCAATCCTTTTGGTATAGGTCTCTCCATTTCTCAACCTGTAAGACCTCAACTTTCAGTTGTGCTGGACCTCAGTCACCGAAGATTTCACAATCAATATTTCGGGGAAAAGGTATCACGTAACACTGCCACAACCGTGAAAAGAGAACCGGTTGACAATTTTTCCTATAGCAACAGTGGTTTTCTCTGGATAAAAAACGATTTCTTTTTCTTCTCCAAGGGCCTCTTGGCTGTGGCTGTGGGCGCAGGACCTATGGCGATTGATGGTAGAATTGTTGGAAACGACACCGGTCGTGTACTGAAATATAAAGGTTTAAACAAAATCAGTGGTAACATTGCCGTGGGCATTGAATCATTGATCTCTGAAAAACGGCCAACTTTCTGGAGTTGTTATCTCAACTATCAATTTCTCTCTTCCTCCATCCGCTTGACCTCTCTTCCTGACCCTTTTGCAAGATCCATTCGCGGTCTCGAAATTCGTTTGGGATTATCTCATATCTTTTAAACTTAGGTACCGGTGAATCTGAGAAAAGTGATAATGTGAAGTAATATGTTCTGCCCTGAATGTCAATCTGAATTCACCGCTGATGTCTCATTTTGCAAGGACTGCAGAGTATTCCTTATGGAGAAACCGCAGAAACTTGAGAATGTTGCTTGGAGTCCAGTAAAGGAATATGCAGGCTATATTCCAGCTGAAATGGCAAAAGTGGCTCTGGAGGAGCAAGATATCCCCAGTTTTATTAAGGGCGATTTTCTATCGACCGCTTACGGGATCAAGGCTTGGGAAACAGCCGGCGGCAAGGCAGTTCTTTTCGTTCCTGAGGGAGATGCTGAAAGAGCAACATTGATCGTCGAAAATATAGTAACTGACAACTGATGGGCAGGTCTTTCCAAACCGTTAAGGGAACCAAGGATCTGCTACCGGCCGATACGGCACGGTGGCGTGAATTTGAAGATGTTGTCAATGAAACCATGCACCAGTGGGGCTATGGTGAGATCCGGACGCCCGTTTTTGAAAAGACAGAACTTTTTTCCAGGAGTGTGGGCGAAGAGAGCGACATCGTATCCAAACAGATGTATACATTTACCGATCAGAGTGATACAAGCCTGACCTTGCGTCCCGAGTTGACCGCACCAACCATGAGAGCCTACATTCAGCACAATATGGATCGAGAAGGGGCCCTAACTAAACTTTACTACATGGACACACTCTTTCGGCAGGAAAGGCCACAGGCTGGGCGATTGAGACAGTTCAGTCAGTTTGGAGCAGAAGCCATCGGCTCTCCCCATCCGGAACAGGATGCTGAAGTGATCTCACTGGTCTGCGCCATTCTTAATAAGCTTGGTGTCGCCAATCTCACAGTACTCATTAACACAGTGGGCTCATCTAAGTCGAGAGAACGGTACCGTTCCGAGCTTGTCAATTTTCTCACTCCCCTTAAGAGCGAGCTTTCGGAGATCAGCCAGAAACGGGTGGAGACAAACCCTCTCCGCATTCTTGACACGAAAGATGAAAAAGAAGTTGCCCTTCTTTCGGATGCACCGGACATCCTCAACTGCCTCGATTCAGAGGATCTTTATCATTTTGAGAAAGTTCAAGGATTTCTCACCGAACTGGGCATTGCCCACGAATGTGACAACAAGCTTGTTCGGGGACTCGACTATTACTCTAGAACAACATTCGAAATTACCAGTCCCGATGTGGGTGCCCAGAAAGCGCTTTGCGGTGGCGGCCGCTACGATGAACTCATAGAACAACTGGGCGGAAAACCAACACCTGCTGTCGGTTTTGCGGCCGGCATTGAGCGCATCATGCTGGCTCTTAGTGAAAAACAGGCCCAGGCGACGGAAAAAATGATGGTATACTTTGTCACCGCAAGTGAGAGCGCGGTGGGCAGCCTGTTTCGCCTGGCTAACGAGTTGAGACAGAGCGGTATTCCAACTTTTTCCGATACATTGCGGCGCAGCGTTAAGGCACAGATGAGAGAAGCGAACCGGCTGGCCGCAACACACGCCGTTATCGTTGGGGACGAGGAGATAGCTGACAATTCTGCCAAGGTAAAAGACCTCGCTACAGGAGAGCAAACCGACGTCTCCATGAGTAATCTCGTTTCACACCTCAAATCTCTTTAACGTTTCAATTTTCGCAGAATATCTTCTTCACCTGATAATCGGTGTTGACTTTGCTCCCATCCATCGTAATTTTTCGCGCGTAAAGGAACCATTATGTCTAAAACACCCCTCATAATAGTTGAGTCTCCATCAAAAGCTAGAACCATTGAAAGGTATCTGGGCGGTGAATACCGCGTTCTAGCATGCAACGGCCACGTGAAAGATCTGCCCAAAAAGAACCTTGGCGTAGATATCGCCAACAACTTTGCGGTTGAATATGAAATTTTGTCCGAGAAAAAAGATATCGTCAAAAAGTTAAAAAAGTCAGCATCCGGTGCACCCGCTATCTATATAGCAACAGATCCGGATCGGGAAGGCGAAGCCATTGCCTGGCATGTGGCATCTGAACTGAATGGTGAATCGGGAAAGATTCGCCGCGTCCTGTTCAACGAGATTACAGCTGATGGCATCCGTACCGGCATGGATAACCCCAGAGAAGTAAACCACAATCTGGTAAACGCTCAACAGGCCCGCAGGATTATTGATAGGATTGTGGGGTTCAAGGTTTCTGAATTCCTCTGGAAGGTACTTTACAGCGGTCTTAGCGCCGGCCGCGTCCAGTCGGTGGCACTCCGCCTTGTGTGCGAGAGGCACGAAGAAATTGTCAAATTTAAACCGGAAGAGTACTGGATTCTAGAAGTCGAATTGATGACAAAAGGTGGTGAAACATTCACGGCCCGCTTCCATAAAGTGGGCGGTGAAGAGATTGAGCTGAAAAACGAGTCAGCGATCAATGAAATTATTTCGAAATTAGAAAATGAATCATTTACTATCGATTCCATCAAGAAAAAAGAGGTGCGCCGAAAGCCGTATGCCCCTTTTATTACCAGCACCATCCAACAAGATGCCGCAACACGATTGAAATTTTCACCTGCTAGAACCATGCGCCTGGCCCAGCGCCTTTATGAAGGAGTGGAACTTGGCAAAGGCGAGCAAACCGGGCTCATCACTTATATGAGAACTGATTCAACACGTCTTGCGCCTACTGCCTTGAACGGGGCTCGGCAATTCATTTCTTCGCAGTACGGTGATCAGTATCTGCCTGAAAAGCCAACTATGTACGGTCAACAAAAAAAGAATGTTCAGGATGCTCATGAAGCGATCCGCCCAACCGATCCCGAAATGACACCTGAGATGTTGAAGGGACATCTTGAAGACGATGAATTCAAACTATACAATTTGATCTGGCGCCGCTTCATCGCGTGTCAAATGAATCCGTCAATTCTGGATCAAACAACAATTGAAATCAAAGCTGGTGAAGCACAATTCAGAGTCAGCGGATCGGTGGTGAAGTTTGACGGTTTTCGAAAAGCCTACCCGGCACTGGAGAAGAAGGAAAATCCCCTCCTTCCTTCTGTCATTTCCGAAAATGAGGAACTTGAGAGAAAGCAGTTCCTCCCGGAACAGCGCTTTACAAAACCGCCTCCCTATTATACTGAAAGTTCTCTTATTAAAGAGTTGGACAAACAGGGAATCGGTCGACCGAGTACATTTGCTGAAACCCTGTCAAGACTGTACAAACGGCAGTATGTCACCAAAGATAGGCAAAAACTGCTCCCCACCGAGGCAGGGCTTACAGTAAACAAAGTACTCATCGAAAATCTGCCTGACATTTTCAATGCTGGTTTCACGGCGCGGATGGAAGAGGAACTTGACGAAATTGAATCAGGCGATCAGGATTATATCGAAGTTTTGCACGATTTCTACAAACCGTTCCACTCTGCCATGGAATTGGTAGAGGAGCGGCGGAAAGAAATAAAAAATTCCCTCATGGAAAAAACAGAAGAGTCCTGTGAGAAATGCGGGAGTCCCATGGTAATCAAATGGAATCGACGCGGTGAAAAATTCGTCGCCTGCTCAGGCTTTCCTGAGTGTCGCAATGCAAAATCACTCCATGATGATGCGGAACCGGAAACCATTGAAAAACCGTGTCCAAAGTGCGGTGGTACACTTCAGGTAAAACGAGGCAGGTTCGGCCGTTATATTGGTTGTGAAAAGTATCCGGATTGCCGCCATACTGAATCCATCACCACTGGAATTGCTTGTCCCCGAGACAATTGCGAAGGAGAAATGGTTGAAAAGTCCAGCAGAAAAGGTAAAGTCTTTTTCGGTTGTAGCCGTTATCCGGATTGTGATCATGCCTCGTGGTACAAACCAATTCTCCAACCCTGTGAAGTTTGTGACAACCACTACATTGAAGAAAGGGTAAATAAAACCAAAGGCAAATTTTTTCTATGTCCGGAATGCAAAACCGAGGCAGAATTTGTTGAAGAAGCTGAAGTATAACATCCTCTTCACCACCTTTCTGGCCAGTACTGTACTGGGGCAAACAGACGTCGGAAAAGAAACCCTCATCTCGGAGCTTGAAGGAACCTTAATGGCACCCTGTTGCTGGAGCGGTACCGTAGCCGACCACGGCAATCCGGGCATGGAAGAAAAGATTCGCGAACTTGTGTCTCAGGATAAAACCAAAGAAGAAATTGTAGACCACTTCGTCGGCATCTATGGTGAGCGAATCCTGGCCATCCCTGTGGCCCGCGGTTTCAATCTCATGGTTTGGCTCGCACCGGTGATAGTCCTTGGTCTCGGCACGCTTGTACTTGTGAATTATCTGAAATTGCGTGCGAAACCTCAAAAGGCTATCCCCTTTAAGGAAGAAAAAATCCCTTACGATGATCTCATCGAAAAAGAGTTAAAGGAAATGGAGTAATCCAGCCTGATATCCAATTCAATTTTCCGTCTCTCCTATTCCCCAACTGATCAGATATGACTGATTCAAAAACCATGGATAAGCTTGTTTCTCTCTGCAAACGGCGGGGGTTCATCTTCCAGAGCTCCGATATCTACGGTGGATTGGAGGCAACCTACGATTACGGACCTCTCGGTGTTGAACTAAAAAATAACGTTAAGCAACTGTGGTGGCGGGATGTGGTAACCTCCCGAACAGATGTGGTGGGTATGGACGCCGCTATCTTCATGAACTCGAAAGTGTGGGAGGCATCGGGTCACGTGAGCGAATTCCACGATCCAATGGTGGATTGCAAGAACTGCAAAGCCCGATTTCGTGCGGATCACATCGACCTGGAGAAAAATTGCCCCAACTGCGGCATAAAGGAATGGACTGACGCAAGACAATTCAACCTCATGCTAAAGACACATTACGGCCCTTCGGAAGACAGTTCATCAGTCATTTATCTCAGACCAGAAACAGCCCAGGGTATTTTCGTCAACTTCGCCAATGCTGTTACAACTTCACGAGCAAAACTCCCCTTTGGCATTGCCCAGATCGGAAAATCTTTTCGAAACGAGATAACCACCGGCAATTTCCTGTTTCGCTCAAGAGAGTTTGAACAGATGGAGATGGAATTTTTTGTAAAACCGGGCGATACATCAGAATGGCTGGAATACTGGAGTAATGCACGGCTGGATTGGTACAAAAGTCTCGGTATCACTGAAGAAAAATTGAAGCTTCGTTCTCATGAGGATAATGAATTAGCCCATTATGCCGCTGCCTGTTTTGACGTGGAGTATGAGTTCCCATTTGGCTGGTCTGAACTTGAGGGCATTGCCGATCGCGGCAGTTATGATCTGGATCAGCATACGCAGCACAGTGGAAAAAAGCTGACGTGGTTCGACTCCAAAACCAATGAACATATTACACCGGCGGTGGTGGAAACGTCCGCAGGCGTAGACAGAACAGTGCTTACGATCCTTGTTGATGCATACCACGAAGAAAAAGTAAAGAACGAGCAACGGGTGGTCCTTAAGCTTAACCCAAAAGTGGCACCAATCACTTTGGCTGTTTTCCCTCTGGTAAATAGGGACGGCATGCCGGAAATAGCTGAAAAGATTATGGATGATCTCAAAGGAGATTTTGCTGCATTTTTTGACGCCGGCGGATCCATTGGCCGCCGCTATAGAAGACAAGACGAAGCAGGTACTCCTTACGGCGTAACCGTGGATTCAGATACGCTGAGTGATCAGACGGTCACTGTAAGAGAGCGGGATTCCATGGCTCAGGAGAGAGTGTCCATAGATCAGCTTTCGTCCTACTTCCGCGACAAGCTTTGCTGAAACGTGAGTTCCCCCCGGATCTCCGCAATTATCCCAACCTTTAATCGCGCACACCTTCTTCCTAGGGCTGTCGATTCTATTCTCAGCCAGACCCTTCCCCCTCATTCTGTGATTATCGTGGATGACGGTTCCACTGATGGTACAGAAAAGCTTATAAAAAAGAACTATCCCGAGATCAAATATTTGAAACAAGATAACCTCGGTGTCAGTGCTGCCAGGAATGCCGGCATAACTGCCACATCATGTGAATGGTTAGCATTTCTTGATTCCGATGACGAATGGCTTCCCGAAAAACTGGCTCGACAAATGGAGGTTTTGAATTTGGCACCAGCCATGAAAATCTGCCACAGTGATGAAATTTGGATTAGAAATGGTAAGCGGGTGAACCCCTTGAAAAAGCATTCCAAGTCCGGCGGCTGGATGTTTAAAAAGGCCCTACCTATCTGCTGCATTTCACCTTCAAGTGCTATGATTCACAGATCTGTTTTTGATAATGTGGGACTTTTTGAAGAATCTCTCCCTGCCTGTGAAGATTATGATCTGTGGCTTCGCGTCACCTCAAGTTATCCGGTGCTCTATATCTCTGAAAAACTGGTTGTAAAGCATGGCGGTCACCAGAATCAGCTGTCGGAAAAATATTGGGGAATGGACCGGTTCCGTATTCAGGCTCTGGAAAATATCATCCTGTCTGGCAATCTGAGTGATGAGAATCTCAATGATGCCAAACAAATGTTGCAAGAAAAGACAAAAATTTTCTCCAACGGTGCTCGAAAACGTGGGCGGACGGCGGAAGCTGAAAAGTGTGAACAAAGAATGGAAGCCATTCTCGGTTGAACGGTAGGATCAACACGGTGGTGGCGCTGCCCGGTGAGGCGCAACCAATCATTGAGAGGTTCCATCTTTCACCTTTCAAGCATTCTCCTTTTAAAACATTCCGAAACACTAAGAAAGAGCGCTGGCTTGTTATCTCCGGTGTAGGAAAGGATTCATCGGAACAGGCTTGTGCACATTTAGCGGAAGTTTCATCAACCAACGCGAGCACCGCTTGGCTCAATGTGGGTGTTGGGGGTCACAAGTCTCTACCCATAGGCACCTTATTAGCTGCACATAAGATCACAGACGACAGCAGCGGACGAACGTGGTACCCACCCATAATTTTTGATCTACCGTGCAACTCATCAGAAGTCAGGACATTGAAAAGTGAATCTCACAACTATCCCCATGATGAAATCATCGAAATGGAAGCGGCTGGTTTCTATGAAGCAGCCTCGCACTATACATCCCATGAGCTGATTCACTGCCTGAAAGTGATATCAGACAATGAAATAAGTCCTAGGTTAAACTACAATACCGTCCCTGAACTATTGGCAGGGTGCCTTGACAAGATAGAGAATATCTCATCTCAATTGATGCAATTATCTCGCGATCAAGGTCAGCTTAAAGCACCTCATCCTGAAATGGAATCATTTCTTAAAAAGTGGGATTTCACGGCAACACAGACCCATCAGTTGAGGAATTTACTGCAACGGTGGTCTGCACTTAACGGTCATGAAAGTGGTTTCGAAACGGCTGTTAATTCTTGCCACAACTCAAGAGAAGTGGTGGCTTTACTCTCCCATAAACTCGACATTCTACAGGTTAACGCAGAAACCCTGTGATTGATACCATCTACCTGGAAGAAGCGGTCCGCACTCATCCTCGGACAGTTGAGATCCTCGATTTATTCCCCCGGGCCCGGTTGATTTCGTGTGAACGATACGGCGAAGTATTTAATCCCCGGAGTCAAAATTTTCGAATCCAGAAACAGCTACCAGCTCTCATCCTGGCTGAAAAATTCAATGGCCATGTGCTGCCGGCTCCGGAAGGGTTCGGTATTGGAGACGAACAGAATTTCTATTTCTCTCACATGCTCAACTGCCTTTACGACTGTCGCTACTGTTTCCTTCAGGGAATGTACCGATCGGCACATTATACCTTGTTCGTGAACTATGAAGTTTTTCAGGAAGCTATTGATACAACTCTAAGCAGTTTGCCGGATGATCAAAAAGCCACCTTTTTTTCGGGCTATGACTGTGACTCTCTCGCCATGGAATCGGTGACCGGCTTCGTTAAAGTATTCCTACCTTTTTTCAGAGAACGGCCTCGCGCACTTTTGGAACTGAGGACAAAAAGTGTAAGAATTAAAGAACTGGTGGAATTCGAGCCGTTCGAAAATTGCGTCATAGCATTTAGTTTTACGCCTGCAGTAATCGCAAAAAGAGTGGAGCATGGCGTCCCGCCTGTAGAGAGCCGCATCAAGGCCATGGCAAAACTGGCTGAGTTGGGATGGAATCTAGGACTGAGGCTAGATCCTCTCATTTACCATGATGGCTTTGAAAAGAGCTATGAAAAACTTGTGGCTGACATCTTCCAATCGGTGCCCTCAAAAGCCATTCATTCCGTCTCTTTGGGGCCTATGCGCTTCCCGAAAGCAATGTTCGCCCGCATTTCACAGCTCTATTCTGATGACCGCCTATTGGCGGGGCCGCTTTCACCCTCTAACGGAATGGTCAGTTACAAGCGGACACTAGAAGAAAAGATGACTGAAATATGCTGCTCCCTAATGGAAAGATATGTTCCCAAGGAGAAATTTTTCCATTGCACACCGTGGACTTAAGTTGTGGTGTAACTGGATTTTATTTTTCGTAAATCACAGCCCCGTTCACAATGGTCATCAGAACGTCCCCATCAAATAGCTTAGCCGGTTCAGTTAATCCCACATTCAGAGGATCAATGTTCAGTACTGTGATATCAGCCCACTTCCCCTTTTCGAGAGTACCCGTTACATTATCCAGAAAAGCAGCGTAGGCTGCCCACACCGTATAGCCCCGCAAGGCTTCTTCGGGGGACATATTCTGATCGGGATACCATCCAGCTGGTGGTTGGATAAACTTATCGCGACGGGTCATGGCTGCATGCAGTCCGTAGAAAATGTCATGATCTGATCCGGTCAGATCGGAGTCAAAAACGAGCCTGACACCTACTTTCCGAAGTGTTCTCCAGGCATAACCACCTTTAATTCTGTCGGGCCCAAGACGGTCTTCTGCCCAAAGTTTATCCTCTACAGCATGGGGAGGTTGCATAGAGGCGATGATGTTCATATCGGCGAATCTTTCGAAATCATCTGGATGGATGATCTGTGCGTGTTCTATGCGGTGGCGACCGCGGAGGCTTTTTGGTGACTCACTAAAAACAGACTGGAAAAAATCAAGTGTTTCTCTGATACCCGCATCCCCAATCGCATGAACCCCAACCTGAAATCCAACCTTCATAGCCTCTTCCACAATAGATTCATCAAACCCATATCCCTCTCCACTTACACCCCTATGTCCGGGCTTATCAGAATAATCTTCTAAAAGGCGAGCCCCTCGGGATCCGAGAGCTCCGTCGTAATAACCTTTTACCGAACGGGTCATTAGCATTCCATCCAAATCCTTATCAGGACCTCGGTCAATCCAGTGTCGCATTAGAGCTTCATCTCTGGCCGAGAGCATGGCGTAAACCCGTACTAAAAGATCACCGTCTCTTTCCATTTCTTCCATTGCGGTCATCTGATCCGTACCGCAGCCAGCTTCGTGAACCATCACAAATCCTGAACGGGCCATTTCCTGTAATCCTTCCTTCAACAAATCCCTTGTCTGTTGAATGGTAGGCGGGGGAACAGCATTATTGAGTAGAGCCGTGGCCCGATTGAGAACAACACCTGAAGGATTTCCCTGCTCATCCTTCAAAATTATCCCTCCGACAGGTGGTTCAGTCTCAGAGGTGATCCCTGACTTTTCGAATGCCAGTTGATTTCCCCAAATGGCAAAACCGTGCAAACTCTTTAGGATTACAGGATGGTTTGGAATTTCCTTGGATAGCAGTTCCAAGGTAGGATAGTTCGAAGCCCAGGCACCTTCATTCCATCCCCAACCAATGATCCATTCACCGGCTGGTGTTTCAGCCGCCCGTTCAGCGACTAAACGGATAGCTTCCTCTTCCGTCTCAACACCAAATAAGTCAACTCGTGTTAGACGAGCCCCCAGTCCAGCTACATGGGTGTGAGAATCAACAAGGCCAGGAAGTACTGTAGCACCTTGGAGGTCAATCAAACGTGTGTTCACACCCGTGAATCTTTTCAACTGGTCAGCTGACCCGACAAATAGAATGTCGCCACCCTTTATTGCAACAGCTTCAGCGTCCGCATACCAACGACCGTTTTCGAATGGAGCCCTGCGGGCGGGATTACCATCCCTGTCAGGATCGGGCCAAGAAAAAGTGTAGACATTACCGTTTAGAAGAATCAAGTCAGCGTAGCGACTGTCTTTCTCACATGAGAACGTCGTTCCGACAAACACAATCGTCAAAATCAAAAGGGGAAGTTTTCTGATTCTCATTCGTATTAACTATTGGAAGTAATCAAAAACGTAATTCTTAATCTACGGAAGGAATTCACTATTTATCCCCTAGTTGAGAAATCTTGAAGCGATCCAAAGTGGATGGAACATGCTCCCGCTTCATGATTGTTTCAATCTTTTCAACAACATCGTGATGCCTGGCTGCTATGTTGAACTGTTCCTGAATATCAGTTTCTAAATCATACAGTTCAATTTCCAGGTTACCGTCAAAAATATTCTTTCGCATTCCTTTCCATTTTCCCATACGGACCGCCTGCTGCCCATTATACTCAGGAAACTCCCAATAAAGATATTCATGTTCCTCCGCCTGAGGCTTGTTCAGCAATGCAGGTAAAAAGCTGATGCCATCAGATTGGCCGGGTATGGGCTGGCCAACTACCTCACACAAAGTGGGCATTACATCATAAAAGGCAGATAGGTGGTTTGAGGTGGTTCCAGGGGTGATGCGGCCTGGCCAACTGGCGATCATAGGAACTCGAATCCCGCCTTCGTGCAAAAACCCTTTAGCCCAACCCCGTTCTGTCTTGAAAGGCTTGGCACTATCAAAAAATGGTGTGTCCGCACCTCCGGTATAAGTGGGACCGTTGTCACTGGTAAAAATAATTAAAGTATTGTCATATATACCCAGGTCCTTCAGTTGAACTACAATATCTCCTACCTGTTCATCCAGATAAGAAATCATGGCTGCATAGGTAGCTCGTGGAGTCAAATTCGGAAAATAACTTTCACCCGTAAAAGGTTCTTCCTGACCCAATTTTTTCTGATAATAGTCTACCCATCGTTGAGGTGCTTGGAGTGGAAGATGTGGAATAGTTGAAGCATAATAAAGAAAGAAGGGGTGATCTTTATTTGTATCCATAAATTTGAGCGCTTCTTTATGCATCAGTTCCGGTGCATAATCATTTAGTGTAAAGTCGTCATAGCTGGCAGGGTTATTGGGATCAACTCCCTCTGAGAGGTTAGAATGAGGTGGCACCATTTTATTGTTTAACAGATCCCTTTCCTCATTCCTCCATAGATGCATGGGATAGTACGTGTGTGCCTGACGCTGACAGTTGTACCCATAAAAGAAGTCAAAACCCTGTTTGTTGGGTACACCCTCTGTGGTTGGGGCGCCCAAACCCCATTTCCCTACGCTTCCCGTTCGATACCCCGCTTCCTTAAGTATTTCCGCAACGGTCATTATACTATCCAGTAGGGGTCGTTGCCCTTCCAAAAAAGGGTTTTCAAACATGGCGGCGTAGTCCCAAACCTCACCTCTGTCCTTCCACTCATCATTTCCACGTATATGGGTATGTCCAGTGTGCTGGCCGGTCATAAGCACCGATCTGGAGGGTGCACAAACTGGAGAACCAGAATAATGCTGTGTAAAACGCATCCCAGTTTTTGCCAAGGCATCAATATGAGGCGTTTCAATTATTTCTTGTCCATACGCACCTAATTCTCCATAACCCAAGTCATCGGCAAGAATATAAATGATGTTGGGCCGAATTTCGTGCTTGTCACAAGAGGAAAGACAAAGTGTGGTTAGGATCAGAAAAGGGAGAAAGCTGAAGGATTTCCGGTTGAGGCTCATTTCTATTTTGTCATAACTGAATTGGTATCCCCAACTTCTTGCCGGAGTTCCAGAAGTTGCTGTCTGGAGTTTTCGATGATTTCAGCATAAGCAGGGTTACCAAAAATATTATTAATCTCGTTGGGGTCCACTTTTAAATCGTAGAATTCCCATTCGTCAATATCCTCATAAAAGTGAATGAGCTTGTATTGGTCTGTCCTAACACCATAGTGCCTCTTCACAAAATGCCAGCCATGAGGATACTCATAATAGTGGTAATACATCGCTTTTCGCCAATTTTCAGGCTGTCCACTCCGAGCCAATGCTCTAAGAGATTCACCTTGCATTTCGTTGGGTATTTGAGCGCCAGCGTAATCAAGAAAAGTAGGTGCAAAATCAAGATTGAGGACAATATCATTGGAAACCTGCCCCGGTTTGATTTCCTTTGGATATCGCATTAACAAAGGCATACTGAGCGACTCCTCATACATGAATCTCTTGTCAAACCAACCATGTTCCCCAAGATAAAAACCTTGGTCAGAAGTATAGATGACAACTGTATTTTTTGTCAAACCCTTTTCGTCTAAATAATCCAGGATTCTTCCAACACTCTCATCCACGGACAGGATAACACCGAGATAGTCTTCCATGTATCGTTGATACTTCCATTCCAACAGTGCTTTCCCTGACAAATCTGATTTGCGAAAATCGGCACTGATTGAATCATAATACGCTTCCCACACAATCTGCTGTTCAGCGTTCATCCACTCGCGGTAGGAGTCCCGTATCATTCCAGATATCTGACCACTGCCGCCACTGCCTGTTTCCCGCTCAATGTCTTCAGGGTTCAATTTCATATCCCATGTCAGAAACATGTCATCAATTCTCATATCCGACTTTTCAGCAGCGATGGATCGGGTTGAATAATCATCATAAAACGTATCTGGAAGAGGGAATATTCTGCCTTTGAAAAAACCCAAGTACTTGAGATCTGGCATCCAGTTTCGGTGAGGAGCCTTGTGATGCATGAGCATGGCAAAAGGTTTGCTGGTATCCCTGTTTTCCAATGTTTCTATTGCAAGATCAGTTATTACATTCGTTACATACCCGGTAATGTTTTTTTCACCCGATTCATCTATTATCAATGGATTATAATATTCACCCTGACCCTTGAGGATCTTCCAATGGTCAAATCCGGTAGGTTCGCTCTTAAGATGCCACTTACCAATCATGGAAGTTTCGTACCCGGCTGACCGTAAATACTTGGGAAAGGTTGCCTGAGAGCCATCAAACACTTGATTGTTATCTAAGACACCATTCAGGTGACTGTATTTTCCCGTAAGCAAAACAGCTCGGCTTGGAGCACAAATAGAATTTGTTACAAAACTGTTATTAAAGCGGATCCCTTCCTTTGCAATACGATCTATGTGAGGTGTCTCAATCAACTTGCTTCCATAGGCACTTATAGCTCTTTCGGAATGATCATCACTCATAATGAAAATGATATTCGGGGGAGTTAACTCTTTACTACAGGACAATAAACATAAGCCAATGGAGGTAACTACAATTCTGTTAAATATGAATTTCATGCTATTATTTTATTCTTTTACGTGTCAATCAATAAAACAGAGTGTGATCTGACAACCTGGGTGCCCATGATCAAGACTTATTCAATACCTGTGTTTTCGGTGACCGAGATAAAAGTGTACTAGGGCGTCCGATTTTAATCTATTTATTAAATGCTCCGTGCATATCTGAAAAGATAGATTGGTGATCCAAGAAGATCATTAATATTCGGCAATAAAAGATCGTACTCACTGACCCATTTGTTCTGCCTTAATCAAAATCGTCCCATTTTCCGCATCTTATCCCCCTAATACAGAAAGAGAACGATCCAAATGAACATATCCGCCATCGACAAAAATATGCTGACCCGTGATGTGTGAAGCACGTTCAGAAATCAGGAATACGGCCATATCCGCAATTTCTTCTGCGGTTGTCATTCGGTTACCCAGGGGAATATTTTTTTCAATCTCCCTTCGCTTTGTGTCAGGATCATCAAATGTATCTAACCATTTTTTATAAAGCGGGGTCATCACTTCTGCTGGGACGATTGCATTTACGCGGATATTATATTTTAATAGTTCGACTGCCCATTCCCTGGTCAATGCTAAATGGGCGCCTTTAGAAGCGGCATACCCAGCCGTATTCCCTTGGCCGGTAACAGCCGTTTTGGAACTCACATTAAGAATGCTTCCCTGAGATTTTTTGAGTGCCGGAAGGCAATAATGGGCCATATAATAATAGTGAAAGAGATTATTTCCCATGGAACCCAGGAATTTTTCGGGGTTACCATTTTCTAAACCAACCCCATCGTTGACCCCAGCATTATTAACTAAAGCATCAATTTGTCCATATTTATCCACCACCTGGGAGACGGCAGCTTCACAATTTTCAGCCGGCCCCAGCTCGTAAAATAACGCCAAAGCTTCATGACCCTCATTATTCAATTCTTTTTGTAGGTTTTCTCCCGTTTTTTTGGATCGTCCGATAATAACCGAGATACCTCCTTCGGCAGCCACACAGCGGGTAATTGCTTCACCAATACCTTTGGCCCCGCCGGTAATGATAATGATTTTATTTTCTATTTTTAGATCTATGGAATTCCTCTCATTTCAATTTATAGAAATCACGGGCATTCAAACCCAAAATTTCTTGTTTAGCATCCGGCTTAAGACTAGAAATATAATTAGTTACAATCCCTATTACCTCATTATAACTACCGGCTAAGAGACAAACTGGCCAATCAGAGCCTACCATAATCCTATCGACACCGAAACTTTCAAACACCACATCCAGATAAGGCGTAAAATCAGAGGGATGCCAACTATCCCATGAGGCTTCAGTGACCATGCCTGAAACTTTGCAACATACATTGGGTAATTCGGCCATTCGTTGTATATCAGCTAGCCAAGAATCAATCTTTCTTTCCTTGATGAATGGTTTCGAAATATGGTCAATGACAAAACGCTGGTTTGGGAAATCGTGCACTAGTTTCCATGCTGGCTCAAGGTGGTTGGGATAAATCAAAATATCGAAAGCCAGATCAAAGGCTGCCAATGTACTTATTCCCTGCTGAAAATCATCTCTGAGCATGAAATGGTCATCCTGCTCATCCTGGATGACATGTCGGATCCCGCACAGTTTTTTTGATTGGGAAAAATGGGCCAACGTTTCTTTCACATTCGAGTTACACAAATCTACCCACCCGACCACACCTTTAATAAAATCAAACTGATCGGCCAGATTTAACAAGAATGTTGTTTCTTCTTCTGTTTGTCGCGCCTGGACAGCAACACATCCATCAAACGCGTTGTTTTTCAGTAAGCGTCCTAATTGCGGTGGAAGAAAATCATTCTTTAGTCGCGCCATACGTCCATCAATCCAATCATATTGAACAGGGTCATAGTGCCAAAAATGCTGATGGGAATCAATTTTCATGAGGTATACTTCTGCCTGCATCGCCAAATCTTATCAATTTCATTATGTATTTAGGTTAATAGATCCACCATCAATAGGATAATCAACGCCTGTAATGAAAGCTGCTTCGTTTGAACAAAGAAAAAGTGCGAGGCTGGCAACTTCTTCCGGTCGACCCATTCGGCCGATGGGCTGAGTTTTTTCTAGCTTTTTAAACATTTCTTCCTCTTTTCCTGGATAATTCTTTTTCAAGAACCCATCAACAAAAGGGGTATGAATTCTCGCCGGTGAAATACTATTGCATCGGATATTATCGGAAAGATAATCCTTTGCCACCGATAATGTCATGCTCACCACAGCACCCTTACTCATGGAATAAGCAAAGCGGTCAGGAAGCCCCACCGAAGCCGCAATCGATGCCAGATTGAGGATTACACCACCGCCATTTGATTTCATGATGGGTATACAGGCATGCAAACAATTATAAATACCTTTCACATTCACAGCGTAAACTTGGTCAAAGTCTTTTTCTGAAGTATTCTCCGCATTGCCGATATTGGCAATACCCGCATTATTCACCAGGATATCAATTGGGTGATCTTTGGCGATAATCTGAAACACTGTCATTACATTTTTCTGTTTACTTACATCGCAGATATGAAAAGTTGCTTTGTACTTTTCTGCTTCAAGTGCTTGGATGACCGATTTCCCTTGCTCTTCTACCAGATCCAAAATATGAACACAGGCACCATTTTCGGCTAAGGTCCTTGCAATACTGTTTCCAATACCGCTGTTTCCACCGGTAATTACCGCGTGTTTTCCTGAAAGATCAAATTGACGCAATGAAATCCCCTTCAATCATTAGTTTGCCAAAAATGTGACACCACTGTTTTCCTGCCTGTCTTTCCAGACCGATCCATTTGGATAAATATGATTCTCAATGAATTCATGATCCATTTCTAAACCCCAGCCCGGGTTTGATGGTAATACATAGGCACCGTTAGATATTTCAACCGGATTTTCAAAAACATCTTCCTGTAAAAAATCAATATATTCGACTAACTGGGTGTTAGAGTGACCGGCGACACAAATTTGGTCCCAAATTGCAAAATGACGGATCATATTACATAAGCCAATACCACCGCCATGTGGACAAACCGGCACATTGTATTTTGCTGCCAAGAGAATGACTGCCATCACATCGTTTACACCTCCAATGCGACAGGCATCAATTTGTGCATATTGTATTGCACTGCTGCTGAGCATCTGCTTGAAAATGACGGGAGATTGAATTTGTTCTCCCGCTGCGACGTGAATCCCCAGTGGATTGAGCGCTTTTGAAATTTTATCAAAACCCAATACATCATCTCGACTGGTGGGTTCTTCGATCCAGGTAATATCAAAATGAGCCAGTTCACGCATATAAGCAATAGTTTCATCTACACCCCAGAATTGATTGGCATCCAGCATCAGGTTTGAATCGGGTCCAATCGCTTCTCTTATAAATTGGAATCTGGCTTTATCAAATTCTAAATCCTGGCCAATTTTGAGTTTAAAAGAATCAAAACCATCGCTTTTCATTTGATTTATTTTCTCGAGGATTTGTTGATCGGAAAGCCCCAACCACCCGGCAGTCGAATAGGCTTTAACACCAGTCTCTAAAAGTTTTTTTTCAGCACTGGTCTTCTGCGATTGATTCTTTTCCAGTATTTCCCGGGCTTCCTGTTTGGATAATGCATCCTCCAAGTGACGCCAATCAATGCAATCGATCACCTTATCAGGCGACAAGTCAACCAGCAATTTCCATAAGGGTTTCTCCTCATCCTTGGCCCATAGATCCCACATGGCATTTAACACACCACCCATCGCCATCCTGTACACACCGTCCCCCAGCCACCGGAGTTGGTGGTGATTAAGGATTGTTTGATATAGTTCTCCCGGATTCTCCTTAAAGCTATCGAGGGTTATACTCTGGACCAGAGGGGTTAACTGTTTTATGCCATAAGTGATCCAATCATTGCCGGCACCAATGGTAAACACAACCGATACACCGCTCTTACCCGAACTACTTTTTATGGTGGTTAAAACGGCTGAATAATCTGGTTTTTTATGAAAAGGATCCGAACCCAATAATTCGTCGGAGGTTGGAACGCGAAGATCTCGGGGGTTTATAGCAGTAATGTGAGTAACGCTCATAAATTCCTTATACCGGTGTTACCCCTTTCTTGAGAATAATATTGCCGTATTTCGCCAATTCTCCCGAGACAACAATGGCAAATGCATTTTTGGCTCGCTCATAAAAAGTAAAGCGGTCAATACGTTTTATGGCCGGTGCTCCAGAGACATACTTTTTTATCGGGATTAAATAAGCTTCCTCCACAGTCGGATCCAGCGTATCACCTGAAACCGCTCCCATCATGACAATTGGGTCATCCACATAATCATCAATTTCTAACAATGGTAGGATGCCCATTAATAAGTCCTGAATTTTCACGCCATCGGCCCTCAAGATATTGTCATTTAATGAATCACCCGGGAAATGTGCGTCAGCCAAAACGATTTCATCCCCATGGCCCATCCGGTGAAGAGTGTGAAGCAAATCCGGTGAAACGAATGGTGATATACCTTTTAGCATATTATTTCCGTTTTAGTTTACGGTAGTTTCCTGGCCGTATTCCAGCCGAAAAATCCTATAACTAGAAAACAAATAACAGGTAAACAAAAGCTGACCCGGGTACTGGACAACATTAATTCCCCCATGGAAAAGGATGACATATCCATAATAGCCCCTTGCAGAGGCGGCATAAGAGAACCGCCGCCGATGGCCAGAATTAATCCTGCAGAACCAATTTTAGCATCCTCCCCTAATCCTTTGAGGGCGATGCCGTATATGGTTGGAAACATCAAGGACATGCAGGCCGAAACAGCAACTAATGAATATAACCCCATCATGCCAGAAATAAATATGGTGCCTAAAGTAAACACCCCGCCGCCCAAGGCCAGGCCCATTAATAATTGCCCGGGGTTTATATATTTTAAAAGGTAAGTACAAATAAACCGGCTGCTGACAAAAATGACCATGGCAATCATGTTATACGATTGCGCCTCTGCCTTGGTCATTCCAAGTTCATTCACACCGTAATGAATTATAAATGTCCAACACATGATTTGAGCCCCGACGTAAAAAGCCTGAGCAACTACCCCTTCTAAATAAAGCCTGTTAGAAAATAAGCGTTTCAGCGTTGGTCTGAGATTGAGTTTGTCCACATTCTCATTTCTTGAACCTGGCAATTTTGTAATAGCGAAAATGACAAAGACAAAAGCGACAACAATCCCCAACATCAAGTAAGGTCCAATAATCACATTCAGGTCACTTTGTTGAATTTGGGTAAATAAACCGGGATCATTTTGCGCTAATTCCCACCTCCCCGCTTCCGAAGTAGAATTTAATCGAGCCAAAATAAATTCTTTGGCAATAAACATTCCCATCAAAGATCCCAAAGGATTAAAGGCCTGGGCAAGGTTCAATCTTTGTGTAGCAGTGGCTTCATTGCCCATAGACAGGATGTAGGGGTTTGCGCTCGTTTCTAAAAATGATAAGCCACAAGTCATGACAAAATATGAGAAGAGGAAAGCCTCGAAAACCATCATTTTTCCAGAGGGTATAAACATAAGACATCCAATTGAATAAAGGGCCAAACCCATTAGAATCGCCTGCTTATAATTAAATCGCCAGATGAAAATCGCGGCAGGGATTGCCATAAAACAATATCCGCCATAGAAGGCACATTGTACCAAGGCACTTTCAAAATTACTGACTAACAATATGTTTTTAAATGCCGCTACCATAGGATTGGTAATATCATTGGCAAATCCCCAAAGGGGGAAAAGTAATCCTACAAGAACAAATGGGATTAAATACGGTTTTGTTACGACCTGCTTTGAATCAGATAAAGACTTGTTCATATTGTTTTAAGGTTTATCCCTTCCCAGCCCAGCCAACCTATTTCATTTTATTTTACAACAATTTCATCCACAAAAACCCATGCTTTGCCACCAGCACCCGGGTGCCAGTCTGGACAAATCGTGACATTTTTTGCTTTAACCTTGACGAAACGTGCTTTTTCTTGAGAAAAAACATGTGAAAAATCTATTACCTCATGACCCGGACTGATTTCTGTTTTATGCAGCACCCGTTTTACCGAACTGTAATCAAATCCATCTGTGGAAATCTCAAATTCCACTTCAGTTGGAAAAAATATCCAGGCTGACTGATTTTGCAAAAAACTGATACTAATTTCACTTATGACAGTAGTTTCACCAAGATCAATGATTGCCTCAAAATCGACACCTTCATAACCCTGCCAGTTACCATCATGGAAATCAATAGTTCCTCTTATACCATTCACAACACCATTATCCCCACCAGCTGAATATTTTGTGCTATATTGATTATTAATAGTAACGGGTCTGTTAACAGCCTTATGAGATACTTCCAGAAAAGAGGGAGGTCTTGCAGGATCTAATCGTCCTATTGGCCGTACACCTGTACCAATTGTTCCGGTAAGTTTATCTCCCAATTCTTCACGCGCTTTCTGACCCAATACCTGTAATGTTTTAACAACGTCAGGATACATTCCCGAGACATCTTCTAACTCAGACATATCATTATCAAGATCATATAATTCAAGTTTGCTCTTACCTACTGCATATTTTCCTAAAACACCTTTGTAAATGCCGGGGTAACCACCCTGTCCCGGTTCAATACCCTCATAAGATCGATATGAGTGGGGGAAAAAGAGTTTCATTTTACCCTGCCTTACAGCAATGAGTTCACCCCCATAATAGTAATAATATTCCTTTCGGGGAGTAGCACAAGTATCACCCTCGAGAATCGATTGAATATTCACTCCATCTATGGGTCTTGCAGGCAAAGCTGCACCAGTAATGGATGCAATTGTAGGCAAAATATCAATCGTCGCAGCTAGCTGATGAGAAACAGAACCTGCAGGAATACGACCGGGCCAGCGCATAATACATGGTACCCTTGATCCACCCTCCCACATAGTCCCTTTACCTTCACGAAGCGGAAATGCGGACCCAGCATGATTACCATAATTAAGCCAGGGTCCATTATCACTGGTAAAAATGACCAGTGTATTGTCATCCAGATCATTGTCTGACAGCGCATTAAGAATTTCACCTAATGACCAATCGATTTCCATGATCACATCCCCATACATGCCCTGCTCGCTTTTACTTCTAAATTTATCTGAAACACCCAGAGGAACGTGGGGCATGGAATGTGGTAAATAGAGAAAGAAAGGGGTATCTCTATTTCTTTTAATAAAATCAACCGCCCGCTCCGTATAACGGGTAGTTAACTGGTCTTGGTCGGCTAATGTGCGAATCTCCTCAATCTTTTCATTATCTTCAATAAGTGGTAACTGTGGGTAAAAGCTTTTAAAATGATCGGTACTGCTCACAGATGAACCGTTATAGTCTACAGGCCACATATCGTTGGAATAGGGAATGCCTAGATATTCATCAAAACCCTGCTGCAATGGTAAAAATTTCTTATGATGACCCAAATGCCATTTGCCAAATATCCCTGTAACATATCCTATGGATTTCAGAATTTCAGCAATAGTCTCTTCCGCAGGATTCAGGCCGACACGGGCAGTATGATTGTAGGCGCCTTGAACTCCCACTCTTTGGGCATAACATCCTGTTAAGAGTGAGGCACGAGAGGCACTGCACACAGCTTGAGAAACCTGAAAATCCGTAAAACGAATTCCCTCACTGGCTAGACGATCTAAATTGGGCGTTTGAAAGCCCTGTGCTCCATATACACCTATGTCTGCATAACCCTGATCATCGGAAAAAATAATGACAATATTTGGAGGCCGATCCTTCACTTTTCCGCATGATGCGAGAAAGAAAAATCCGGTGAATAGAAGCGTGAGTCTGGACTGGGATTTCAGTTGGAGCCTAAGTTAACTTTTCTTTTCGCGAACTAAGACTTTCTCAGAAATCACCTGTTTCACCATGTTCGGACCTCTATAGGAAATTTTTAGTTGATTCGCGCCAGTTTTCTCAAAAAAAGTGACACGAATGGGATGATATCCTGCACTTAAAGCAATGGATCCTGTTTCCTCGTTTATTCCATGAAGACCGTCATTTTCCACAACCAGGCCACTACCGATATATAGACGACTGCCATCATCAGAATCTGTGAAAAATGAATAAATACCATCTTCAGGCAGAAGAACAAATCCCTCGAACCAAAATCCAAAGTAATCATTTTGCTTCCTGGGAGATATATCAAAATTAGGGATAAAACCTGTTGCTACAACCTCAAGCTCATTAAAATCAGGAAGTTGATCCCAAGACCCTTCATAATAACCATACTGTAATCCTTGGGTAATGCCGTGTAAATCCACACCGGGATTGGGAACAACTTTTGTATAATTAGCCTGAGTGCTTCCGCTAACCGGTTCCCCGTTCCGAAACAGTCGGGCTGATACCTGTGATGTTTTTGTCAAACTAATGGGTCCATCAACGATGGGGGATTTAATACTGGGCGTACTGCCATCTAATGTATAGTGAATTGTAATATTCTCCCTTGGTGAGACAATAGAGATATCCATTTCATTTATAAAAATATCATGTTCAGCTGAAATAATAGGCGGATCATTCACATCTGGTTTGCCGGCAATATCTATGGCGACAACACTATTGATTGGATCGGGCACTTTTTGAGGCACATTGATTACAATAGCATCTTCTTTGCGGAAAGCATCCAATTCTACGGTTGGATCGGATAGTAGAAAGGCCTGACCAGGCTGATTATATATGCCGGGAATCACCAAGCGGCCATTCTCCGGCCAGGAAAACACGTGAAGATACAAACGCGTTCCTCCTTTGACTGCTTTTTGGGTGCACCGCCCCCAAGATAAATGTTTGAAAGGGCTGGCCTGGGTCCCATAAATCGATTCACCGTTAATTTTCATCCATTGGCCCATGGCCGCAAGACGATTAATACTAGATTGGGGAAAAAGACCTTCAGCAGTAGGCCCGACATTGAGTAAAAAGTTGCCCCCCTTCGAAGCGATATCTGCCAACTTTTGGATCAGATCCTTGCTGGATTTCCAGTTATTGTTGTGCTTATTGTAGCCCCAATGATCGTTCATTGTCATGCAGGTTTCCCAGTCAATACCAGGAAGACCTGTGGGTGGAATTTCTTGTTCTGGGGTACCAAAATCACCGGCATAATTTCCCTCTTTCGTTAACCCTTGCATACCAGAACGGCCAGAATCAACTCTATTGTTGATAACAATTGAGGGTTGAAGATCCCGCACATAATCGTATAGATCCTGACCGTATTCGTGGTTCCATGTCTCCTCCCATTCACCATCAAACCAGAGTACCCCAATATCACCATAATTTTGGATCAACTCCTTAAGCTGTTTTTTCATGTGAGATATATATCGGCTAAAATCGGCACCCTCTGTTGTACGACTTTCCCAACCACGGCGGGGAAGGTAATCCGGATGATGCCAGTCCATAATGGAATGGTACCAGCATATCTTTAACCCATATTTACGACAGGCATTAGCGAGTTCGTCCATGATGTCCCGTTTAAAGGGTGTAGACATGATGTCGAAATCTGTATAGCGAGAATCGAACAGACTAAACCCATCATGATGCTTAGACGTAATAACGATGTATTTCATGCCAGCATCTTTAGCCATGCGAACCCATTCGTCCGCATCGAATTTTATGGGGTTAAACTCCTGAACGAACTTGTCGTATTCATCAATAGGTATTTGAGCGGTTGTACGGATCCACTCGGCGTGATTGGTCTCGCCTTTCCATTCCCCAGCTGGAATAGAGTAGAGCCCCCAGTGAATGAACATGCCGAATCGGGCTTCCCGCCACCATGTCATTCTCGCGTCATCCGGCGAGTAACCCTTATTGCCTTCAGCAATCCCTACCAGTAAAGTCAAAGCCAGTAGAAGAATTGATGATCGGTAAGCTTTCTTCATATTAACCAGCTGATTTAACACACCGAAATCCAGTGTGGTTCAGACCTGTATCCTGACTGGAACTCATACGCCTGGAGACACGATAACCACTACAGTAGCTGTCATTACATAAAAAAGAACCACCCCGCATCACACGTTTTGTCGCAAATGGCTCTCTGGGGTCAAGTGATGCTTCTGGTCCTGTTGGATTAATACATACATCATTTCTTGAATCCATCAGGTAGGACTCATAATGATACAAATCGGCGCACCACTCCCATACGTTGCCGGCCATATCATGCAATCCATAACCGTTTGGAATGTAGGACATGACCGGAGCACTGCCATAAAAACCATCTTTAGAGGAGTTCTTATAGGGGAACTGCCCCTGCCAAAAATTGGCTTTAGATACAGATTTAGATGCAGGTGTGTCTCCCCATGGATAAATGGGATTGTCTAATCCGCCATAGGCGGCCCATTCCCATTCGGCTTCTGTAGGAAGCCTCTTTCCGGCCCACTGGGCATATGCCACAGCATCATCCCAGGCCACATGTACTACTGGGTGGTCCATCTTATCCTTTATGCTACTGCCAGGTCCTTCTGGCTGTTTCCAATTGGCGCCGATTTTCCATTCCCACCATTGCGTCTCATCATTGAGTGGCACAGGCTCATTTGTGGCTTTGAAAACGACAGATCCAGGTTTAAAAATTTCGTCTGATGGCTTTGGCGTACCATTTGGCAGATCTTTTTTCATATCTTCCCAATCAATTTCTCTCTCAGCAATCGTGATATAGCCTGTATTTTCAACAAATCCTTTGAACTGCCTATTTGTTACTTCATGTACATCCATATAAAAGCTGTCCACCTGTACTTTATGACGTGGGAATTCATCCGGGCCGGACTGGTTGCTGTTGCCACCCATAACAAAAGTTCCAGCCGGTATAAGAGCCATTTTACCAAATTCGAGCTTGAGAGAAACTTCGTTATTACAACCCCCGAACAAGAAGAATGAAACTAAAGGAAGTATATAGGATCCAAAATTGGATATCTGAAAGCCAAAGAATGTTTTTTTATTTTTCATAACACTCTACCCATAATCAAACTTTGAAAAAATATTATGACCTGAACAATGTCTCTTCTCGGTTGAACCATTTCACACATCCATAAATTGCAACACCAGCCAACAAAAAGAGAGAAAGATACACCTCGGCAATAAGTATTGGATTTGCCTTCCCGCCCAAAATAGCTTTTGTTGCCAAGGAAAGATTAAGGATAGGTATGGCCGCTGTAACAAACCCCAGCTTGAATCCGGGAAGCATACCCACCATTGCCGGTAAGATAATGATAATGTTTAGAGGTGCTATCATACTCTGGGCCTCTTTAAAGGATTTGGCAAAGACGGAAATAGCCAGGCTCACAGCGGCGAAAAATGCGGCTACAGGCAGCACCATACTCATGATGAGAAATATTGATCTAGGACCCATCATATCCATTACCACTCCTGCTACATCCATTTCAGTCTTTGGGAGAAGATATACCATGAACAATACTCCAAAAAGGGCAAGGAGGGCCGTGGAGATACTGAAAAGTACAATCACAATAAATTTCCCCATTACAATATCAAACCTGCTGGCCGGCGAAGATAGAATTGTCTCAAGGGTACCTCTCTCCTTTTCCCCTACACCCAAATCCAATGCGGGGTATATAGATCCCATAAACCCAAAAATAATAAATATGTATGGTAAGTATCCGCCCGCAACTTCAGCGAATCGTTCTTCAGTGGATGCCACATCCTCTCTTTCAATTGCAATTGCATCGAAAATGGTCTCATCGAGTTGCAACCGACCAATTCTTTCATTAACAATCTCTCGGTCGTACTGATCAATAATAGCTTCAATCCTACGGCGCGCAGCATTGAGCGACTCCGATGACTTGAAGATAAGCCGAATCGTAGCCTGCTTGTCTCCTTCTACAAACTCAGAGAAATGCTGAGGAATGATGACAACGCCATCCAGCGTCTGTTCGGCCGTCATTGCACGGGCACTGTCTGCATTTGTCATGGTGACAAGAAAGAAATTCTCCTCTTTAGATAATCTTTCAAACAACTCGGGCGCTGCTGTCTCACCAATGACAGCTACTCTCAACTCCTTATCCTTTGCCTTTTCTACTTGTGACTGTGTTAGTTTTATGGCAGTTGTCATGAGGAGGGGAATCACCATCAGAGGCATGACCACCATCATGAAAATTGTACGGCGATCCCGAAGCATGTCTGTGAGCTCCTTGACAAGGATGATGAACCAGCCCAAGCTAAGCTTCTCCCACCAGACGTATAAATTCGTCTTCGTAAGTGGTTTCTTTCATTTGTCCTTCAAACTTATCCCGGCTCCCGTTGAAAAAAAGTCTACCTTCATGAATAATGGCAAGATCATCACACAAAAGTTTCACCTCTGACATCTGGTGTGTAGAAAAGATGACCGTTTTACTCTCTTCGCGGCAAGACCGAATCAGTTCTATGATTCGCCGAGCAGTCATAACATCGAGACCGGTCGTGGGTTCATCAAACACTACCACATCCGGGTCGTGAATAATGGTGCGGGCGATGGATGTTTTCTGCTTCATGCCAGAACTGAGGCGGGCAATTCGTCGGTCGGCAAATTTTCCCATGTCCAGCATGGAAAAGATCTTATCTTTGCGTTCCTCGAAATGATTCATCTCCATACCGTAAAGGTCAGCGATATACTGGACCATTTCTGTTGGGGTAAGTCTGTCGTAAAGGGCTGTCTGGGCAGTCATGAAACCAATATTCCGCCGCACTTCTTTCGGTTTTTGGAGGGTGTCAAAACCGGCCACAGTAACTGAGCCTTCCGTCGGTTTCAGCATAGTTGCAATGATACGGAGTATAGTTGTCTTTCCCGCGCCGTTCGGACCAATAAGTCCGAAAACTCGACCCGGTTTACATTCAAAGGTTACATTATCTACAGCGCGTATGGTCTTGGCATTTTTGTACTGTGGACCTTGTTCACGACGCTGTTTTCTTGATAAGCGGAAATCTTTTGATAGATTGCTTACCCGTATCATCTGATAGATATTGATACTAAGAAAAAAACCATATTAGAAACTTTGTTTGTATCTAACTGTTTAGTTGAGTGAGATTTGACAGTTAGCCCAAATGAACCAACAAAAGCTAACCTTAGGATTCTGAATGAAACAAGCACCCAATCTGGATGATATCCTTGCTGCTGCCAAGAGGATATTACCTTATGCCCACAAAACACCTGTCCTTACTTGCGCGGCTATCAATGAAATGACCAATTCGAATATTTATTTTAAATGTGAGAATTTTCAGAAAGTTGGTGCCTTCAAATTCAGGGGGGCCTGTAACACTATTTTTTCCTTATCCGATGAAGAAGCAAAACGAGGTGTTGGGACTCACTCCTCAGGTAATCACGCTGCTGCCGTGGCCTTGGCTGCAAAAATGCGAGGTATAAAAGCTCACGTAGTCATGCCTAAGAATGCGCCGGATATAAAAAAGAAAGCGGTGATGGGGTACGGAGCTGAGATCACCTTTTGCGAACCGACTCTTGAAGAGCGGGAAACGACCCTCGATTCCGTTATTGAAAAAACCGGAGCCGTTGAGATTCACCCATTTGATGATCCTCTCGTCATTGCCGGGCAGGGAACGGCGGCTTTGGAACTGATGAATGAGATAGACGATCTGGATGCAATCCTTGCTCCTGTGGGTGGTGGTGGGCTCATCTGTGGTACAGCCATCGCCGTGGCTGGCATGGGTAATGCGGTTTCAGTCTTCGCAGCCGAACCGAAAAATGCCGACGACGCCTTCCAGTCATTTAAATCGGGGAAGTTTGTTCCACAAACCAATCCTGACACCATCGCCGACGGCCTCCTGACTTCGTTGAGCGAATTGACACTTTCCATCATCATAGAGCACGTAAGCGATATTTTCATAGTCACTGAGGAGGAGATTATTACTGCCATGCGAAGGGTGTGGGAAAGAATGAAGATCATTATCGAACCCTCCTCTGCTGTACCGGTAGGAGCGGTGCTTAATCAGAAGAACGGTCTGACAGGAAAAAAGGTGGGTGTCATCCT
Organism: Candidatus Neomarinimicrobiota bacterium; assembly: GCA_012964825.1. Taxonomy (NCBI): domain Bacteria; kingdom Pseudomonadati; phylum Fidelibacterota; species Fidelibacterota bacterium. Next base: position 15,856 of record DTTI01000005.1, on the reverse strand, counting down.
TACGGGTGGGAATGTGGATTTGGAGAAGTTGCGGTGGTCATGAGCTAGGAACAGTAACCGTTTTATCCAAATAATGTGCCTAAGTAAGAACGTCCTCCACCAACTGTACCCAAATAGAGCTCCCTACCAACAACGCTTCTTCGTTAATATCAAAATGTGAGCAGTGGTGTGGAACGCGAGGTCCGTCCGGTGCCGAACCGACAAAGAAGAAACACCCCGGTACTTCCTGTAGATAGTAGGACATATCTTCTCCACCCATGGTGAGATAGGGTGGTTGAACACTTTCGCCTACCACTCCCCTTGCTGCCAGCGACACCTTTTCGCTTTCCGCTTCGGTGTTTACCGTGGGGGGATAGCCGTCGTGATAGTCGACCTCGATCAAAGCACCGTATGTGGTGCCGATTCCAGAACAAATTTCATGGAGGCGGTCATATATCATTTTTCTGTTCTCTTCCGTATAGGCACGAGCTGTTCCCTTCAGCACCACTTCATCAGCGATGATATTATAGTTGTAACCACCCTCTATCATACCCACAGTCAGCGCTGTAGATTCCAAGGGATTGGTGTTTCGGCTCACAATTGTCTGAAGTGTTGTGACCAAGTATGAAGCGACAACCACTGCATCCACAGTCCCATGAGGAGCGGCGCCGTGCCCCCCCTTCCCCTTTACAGTGATGGTGAATTCATCTGCGGCAGCTAGAACGGGACCAGTTTGGACCCCTACCGTCCCAAAGGACTGATAGTTCCACAAATGAATACCGTACACCTCATCAACTTTGGGATTTTCCAGGACGCCGTCGTTGATCATATATCGAGCTCCCCCGAGACCCTCTTCCGCAGGCTGGAAGATAAACTTTACAGTTCCCTTTAACTGATCCTTTTTTTCCGAAAGCGCTTTCGCAGCACCAATCAACATGGCCACATGACCATCGTGACCGCAAGCATGCATGACATCGTCATTAATCGATTTGTATTCCACATCACCGGTCTCCTGTATTGGTAAGGCATCCATGTCCGCCCTAAGACCGATACAAGGTCCGCCACCACCCTTCAATAGAGCCACCACGCCAGTTTTGCCAACACCGGTGGAGACCTCCAAACCCAATTTATTCAGCTTTTCATTGATGAATTTGGCTGTCTCATGCTCCTGGAGTCCCAATTCAGGATGTTGATGAAGGTGTCTCCTGTTTTCAATAATTTCTCCCCTCATAGCTTCAATTTCTGGTCTCAACGTGATGTTCATTCTTTCTCTCCTAAATGTTCAATAATCGAGGATAGAAGCAAACCAAACCTTTCACCGGCTTCGGCTGCGCTCTCAATAACTTCTTCATGGGTAATAGGTGCTTCCACCACACCGGCTGCATAATTTGTGAGGCATGAGATGGTGAGAATCTTCATTCCCAACTTGCTCGCAGCTCGTATCTCAGGCACGGTAGACATCCCAACAGCATGGCCGCCCAGTTTCCTTATCAAATCAATCTCAGCCGGCGTTTCATAGGATGGTCCCAACGCCCAGGCGTAAACACCCTCTCTAAGGTCAATACCGTTCCTATCGGCCGATTTTCTGGCAATATGGAGCATCTCAGCATTGTGGTATCGGTCTTCATTAACGATTGAAGGCATGGCGGTACTTTCCCGAAATGTGAAGTCCAGGTGAGCCGTAATTGCCATAAGCGTCCCAGGACCGTTTTCCTCCCGAACGGAACCAGCTGAATTGGTGAGAATGAGGTTCTTAACTCCCAGTTCATGAAAGAGCTTAATCGGAAGGGTAACAGTTTCTAGGTCCCACCCTTCATACAGATGGAAACGGCCGCTGGCCATGACCACTTTTTCGCCCATTAGATGACCAAGAATCAGCTCGCCTGAGTGACCTTCAACTGAAGGTTCGGGGTAGCAGGGAATGTCACCGTAGGGAACCTTGACTGCATCCTCGACGTTCTTCGCCATATGACCTAATCCAGAACCAAGAACAACAGCTGTTGTGGGTAATACACTAGCTCGGCCTTTAACATGACTAACTATTTTTTCGAGAGAAACTGTCATTTTTACTACATGGAGTTGGGAGGAGAATTTACCATTATTCCGTTGATTCACCAGAGGGTGGGCTGTAAGTTTTCCGAGCCTAAATCAACTGTTATATCTCGCCGGGAGACACTCTTTTATGGTAAAAAAAGACGATATTAAACTGGTTGACCAACTTCGCGAATCACGCGATGCAATATCTGCTGAGCTCAGTAAACGGATCATCGGTCAGCACGAGATCATTGAACATATTCTTATAACGCTGTTTTGCCAGGGACACGCACTGATCATCGGTGTTCCAGGTCTGGCGAAAACGCTTCTCATCAAATCGGTGGCAGAGATTCTCGAACTAAAATTCAGTCGTATTCAGTTTACCCCTGACCTGATGCCTTCAGATATCACCGGTACAGAAATTCTTGAAGAAGATCACGCCACCGGCAAACGGAAATTCAAGTTTTTTCAAGGACCTCTTTTCGCCAACATAATCCTCGCTGATGAGATCAACCGCACGCCGCCGAAGACGCAGGCAGCCCTTCTTGAAGCGATGCAGGAACACAAAGTGACGGCAGCAGGTATCTCCTACACTTTAGATGAACCGTTTCTTGTCCTGGCTACTCAGAACCCCATCGAACAGGAAGGCACATACCCCCTCCCGGAGGCACAACTGGACCGTTTTATGTTCAGCCTCAACATTACCTATCCGTCTCGAGAGGATGAAATCGAGATTGTCAAATCGACAACTTCCGGTTCTAATGAATCACTGAAATCGACAATAACCAAAGATGACATTCTCACTTTTCAGTCTCTTGTACGTCGGGTGCCTGTTGCTGACAACGTAGTGGAGTTTGCCGTCGATCTCGCATCCAAAACCCGCCCTGAAGACGGTGCCCCTCAGTTCATCAGCGACTGGCTGGAATGGGGTGCGGGCCCCAGAGCATCTCAATACCTGATTCTCGGCGCAAAGGCGAAGGCGATCTTGGATGGACGACCTACACCGGATATTTCAGACGTCATTACCATGGCGAAACCTGTTCTCCGTCACCGCATCATTACAAACTTCAATGCCGAAGCCGATGGTGTTAATGCGGATCAGGTATTAGATCAGCTGATCCAAAAGTCAGCCTAATTCAACTTTGACGACTGTAGACAAAAGAAGATATCTCCAACCGGAGATGGTGGCGCGGCTTGACAATATGGCGCTCCGTGCAAGACTTGTTGTGGAGGGCTATCTCATTGGATTGCACAAAAGCCCTTATCACGGATTCAGCGTTGAATTTACAGAGCACCGTGCCTATGGTCCCGGTGATGAAATTCGCCATCTGGACTGGAAACTTTACGGCAAGACAGACCGCTACTATATCAAACAGTATGAGGAAGAGACAAATCTGAGATCTTACATCCTCTTGGATGTCAGTAAGTCAATGACCTTCTCCAGCCAGACTGTCTCCAAGCTTGATTACGGGAGCTACCTCACCGCTGCACTGACCTATCTCATGCTCAATCAGCGGGATGCTGTCTCACTGACGATTTTTGATGAAAAGACACGGGGGCATGTACCCCCACGCTCCACTCAGGGCCATCTCAACTCTGTGTTGGCAAGATTGGAGCAGATAAAACCGGGCAACGATACGCGCATCGCTCCCACACTTCACGAGCTGGCGGATAAAATCAAAAAAAGGGGGCTCGTGATCCTGATCTCAGACCTTTTGGACGATCCGGAGGAGGTATTGTCAGGTTTGAAGCACTTTCGTCACCGCAAGCACGAAGTGATTGTCTTTCATCTGACAGATCCCCGGGAGACAGACCTCAACTTTTCTCTGAGAACTCGATTCCGAGACCTGGAAACAGGAGAAGAAATCACCACTGAACCGTGGCAGATTCGAGCGGCGTACAAACGGGTGGTTGAAAAATTTCAGTCTACTTATAAAAAAGAAATGAGGAAGCGAAATATCGACTATGTCCCGATCCAGACAGACCAGGCATTGGACCTGGCTTTAACGCACTATCTAACTAAACGAAGGACAATAGCCTAAACTATCTTTCACCCTTAGCCTTATTCAGATACTCCTGACCTTCTTCCATTCGCCCCTGCCTGTAGATAACCACGCCCAGGTTTCTAAGTAGCGTTGGGTTGTCAGGGTCTGAGCGGAGTGCCCGGCTATAATAATACTCAGCATCTTCCCAACGCTCCATCCCTTGGTAAGCATCGCCAATTCCAATGGCCGCTTGAGTATCATCTGGGTTAATCTTGAGAACTTGCTGAAACTCTTCTTCGGTCATCTCAAAATCGCCAAGTTGAAGATAAAGAACGCCCAGATTGAAATGTAAGTCAGGATTATCGGGGTCGGATCTGATAGCCTTTGTATAAGCAAATACGGCCCCATCCATGTCATCCATTTCATAATAAGCATCGGCAAGATAACGGGCACCAATAGCACTTCCGGAATTGATCTTTAATCCCCGCTCCAGATAATCTATTGCTTTGTCAAACTCCTCATTTGCTTTGTCAAACTCCTCATTATCCTTAAATACTTTACCGGCATCCTTAAATACTTTACCGGCAGTGAAAAGAAGATCGGGGTCTTCCGGGTTCACATTAAGGGCTTCATTCAGTGTGGACTCCAGCTTCTTACTGTCGTTTAGCTGGATGTAGCAAAAGACAAGGTTTTTGTAGCTGCCAGGTTCATCGGGCCTGATATCTTTTGCCGTGCTAAAACCTTCAATGGCTAAACGAAAATAACCTTCTTTTTCAGCGGTATCTTCGGCTTTAATGGCAAGGTTGAAATTGTCGGCCCCTTTATTATACTCGCGGCTCCAGTAAAAAGTACGCCATGTTTCAATAGCCGCAAGAAGAGATTGACCATCGGGTAGTTTATAGGTTTCACCGAGTTCCATGGCTTTATTAAACATTTCATTCATCTTGCTCCACTCACCGTTCCGGGCGTAGACCTCCTTACCCATGAGGAAGTAAGGTTCAGGCTCTTCTGGGGTCACCTCTATGGCAGCTGCGAGCATTTCTTCCGCTTTTACCCAATTCTGTTCTTTTACATAAAGTCTGGCTGAAGTGAGTTCTTCACTGGGACAACCGTAGAACAGTGTTGCCACAAGCAGCAGAGTAACAGTCCTCATAAACATATTCAAGCGCATTACAGACACCTCCAAAAAAAACTGATATCACAGGTCCTTAGATAAATAATTTAATTCTCTATACGAGTGCTTTCAAGGCAAATTACATTCCTTACCAACAACTTCCACCCGTTCGTGAAAAGTCTCTGGCGTCATCCTCTTGAGCCCTTCCAGGCCGAACCCTTCCACACAGAAAGAGGCGGAGGCGGTTCCCCAGATAAGACCATCCTCAAGAGAGTGACCGTTGGCAAGAGCGGCCATGAAACCGCCGGCGAAGCTATCCCCGGCACCGGTAGGATCCACCAGCTTTCCAATGGGGTAAACATCCACATGGAATTCACCTTGGGATGAGATGAGTGTGCTCCCTGCACCACCCTGTTTCACAACAATCTGTTCTGGCCCCATATCTCGAATGGAATGGGCAGCTTCGGATACTCCATTTAGTTCGGTGAGAAGCTCCGACTCGCTTTCATTCAACAATAACACATCAATACCTCTGAGAACCTTATTAAGATCTTCTCTCGTTGTATTGATCCAAAGATTCATGGTATCGCAAACAGTCATTGCATCATGAGAAGCCATCTGAGTAAGAACATCAAACTGCAGTGCCGGATGGATGTTGCCCAAATAGAGAAGCGGACTCTGCCTATTTGCCTCGCTCAGTTTGGGGCTGAAAGTCTCGAAAACACCCAACTCCGTGTAGAGCGTAGTACGGTTCTTCCAATTGTCATGATAGCTTCCTCCCCAACGGAAACTTTCCCCTTCTTCAATTTGAAGATCTTCAAGGCTGGCACCATACTTTTTGAAAAGCGCCATCCCTTCATCAGGATAATCTGTGCCGACAACGCCCACAACGTTCACCGGTGCCAGAATGCCGGCTGACCGAGTGAAATAGGTAAGTGAACCGCCCAGCGTCTCTCCCTTTGTGCCATCAGGCAGTTCAAGCCAGTCCACAGCGATGGAACCTACTGCAACTATGGGTTTGGGGTTCATTTCGACGGCAGAAAGTTTACTTTTCTCTATGTCGGGGCGCAAGCGATTGTTCTTTTTGCAGCTGCTTTTTCTCCCGTCTAAAAAGATAATTGTGCTCCTATAAAATGCATGCTATATTCCACGAAATCGCTTGGCAGGTTCCAAGGTATGGCTTCAAAAACATTCGCTATAGTGTCAGACGTGCATGGTAATCTGGAGGCGCTGCAAACAGCTCTCTCCGTCATCAGCGCACGTGAGGATATAGATGAGGTTCTTTACCTCGGTGATTACTTCTCGCTCGGTCCCGCTCCAAAAGAAGTTCTCGATATATTAACGCCCATGAATGATATTGTTTTTGTTCGCGGCAATCATGAGCGTTACATCATTGAAAAGCTGTGGACGCAGGAGAATCCCACCCTAGAGGGAATGAGTCCCGATGATCCAATTGTAAAAGGGATAGTTGAACATCAGAAATGGGCAGCTGAACAGATCGGCGAAACCGGGGTAGATTTCATCAATAATAGAACTCATATTTCCCACAGAGAAGTTTTCGACTCCACCCTCATAGAGTTCACGCATGCCTGGTACGAAAGAGACGACAAGCCACCTACCATGGAAGAGGCAAAGACGTGGCGAAATCACGTGAAAAAGGCCAACCCGGATATTGAGATGTGCCTTTTCGTCCATGGGCATATCCACCTCCCTCGCATGGAGGAAAACGGTGATCTGAAGATTCTGTGTCCTGTCAGCACGGGGATCCCTTTCGATGGAATTACGAAAGGGGCCATCGGTTTTCTCACCGTGGGTGACGAATTCAGCTGGAAAGTACACCGGTTTGACTACGATCTGAATGCCACCATCAATCTCCTTGAAGAGCGCCAACCGCCTTTTTACAAAAATCTCCAGAACACGGTGAAATACGCGGAGATTCGCAACGAATACGTTTAGAGCCTTTCCCCTTCGGCCTTTCTCCCCGTAATTTCTGTTTATGGTTTATCTTGATTATTGCGCCACAACACCGCTAGATGATCGTGTTGCCGACCTCATGGATTCGGTGGAGCGGGAGGTATACGGCAATCCGTCCAGTATCCACCGACTGGGTCAAAACGCACGGGCAAAAGTAGAGGTGGCCCGACGGCAAGTTGCCGCTGCAATAGGTGCCGAACCATCAGAGATTATTTTCACAGGCAGCGGTTCGGAAGCGAGCAACATCGTTCTGTGGGACGTTTTCCAGAGAGAAGGAAAGCATATTGTGTTGTCAGCGGTAGAGCACCCATGTGTCATCAATACCGCCCGAGCTGTTGCAAGGCTGGGTGTTGAGGTCACCGAGATAGCAGTAGACAGCACAGGCCGAGTGGAGCTCAGTGACGTGATCGATAACATTCGTCCGGACACGGCGTTGGTAACCATTATGACAGCAAATAATGAAACAGGAACTGTTCAGCCAGTAGAAGAGATCGGAGAAATTTGCCGCGAAAAAGGGGTCAGGTTCCACAGCGATGCGGTACAGGCACTGGGTAAAATAGAGATTGATTACATTACTGACGGACCCAACACCGCAGGCTTCTCGGCACACAAGATCTACGGACCGAAGGGAGTAGGTGCTCTCTATGTCCAGAAAGGGGTTAAGCTCCATCCTCTTGTTTACGGCGGCGGCCAGGAGCAGACGCTGAGGGCGGGAACAGAAAATGTGGCGGGCATCGCCGGTTTCGGATTGGCGGCGGAAATAGCCACCGGGAAAATTTCAGATGAGACTCCCCGCCTAGAAGGTTTGAGGGAGCGGATCTCCGTTGAATTTCCCTCAGCATTCATTTACGGCCATGAAGAACATCATCTTCCGGGTGTGCTGACTATCGGTTTCCCCGGTGTTGACGGTCAGAACCTCCTCATGAAGCTGGACCTGGACGGCTTTGCCGTCTCTACCGGCTCCGCATGTTCTTCCGGGACCACCAAGTCGTCCTCAACGCTAAAAGCCATGGGGCTGTCCGATGATGAATGCCAGAGTGTTTTGAGGATTTCCCCTGGAAGATTTACCACAGAAAGCGATGTGGAAGCATTCCTGGCATCACTCCTATCTCACGTTCACGACAATTCAGCCGTGGAGGCAATGGCGTGAACAGGCGCGTTCTAGTGGCCATGTCCGGCGGCGTGGACAGCTCCGTCACGCTGCTGAAAATTATAGAAGAAGGGTACGAACCCATTGGCGTCACCATGAAGCTTTGGGAAAGTCCAGAAGGGTCCCCATCTACCAATTCCTACTGCTGCTCCGTGGAAGCCATCAATAACGCCAAACTAGTGTGTGAGAAATATGGCGTTTCTCACTACACTCTCGATTTTCAGGACGTCTTCCGGAAAAACGTGGTGGACTACCTCGTAGATCAATATTTTGCCGGACGAACGCCCAATCCGTGCATCCAGTGTAACACCCACCTTAGATGGGGTGCCCTCATCCGGCAGGCTGATGATCTCGAGGCGCAGTGGATTGCTACGGGACACTACGCTCAGATCGATGAATTAGCAGGAGTGGGACCTGTGATCCAAAAAGGGGTGGATGAGAAAAAAGATCAATCCTATGTGCTTTGGGGTATTGATTCTCAGCTTCTTCATAGAACACTTTTCCCCTTGGGCAATTTTAGGAAAGAAGAAGTACGTAATATCGCCCGGAAAGCGGGTCTTGTGACTGCGGAAATTGCCGAAAGCCAAGAGTTATGTTTTCTGCCCAATGCCGACTACCGTCAGTTCCTAAAGGACTACGTGCCTGAGCGGGTGGGCGCCGAAAAGAAAGGCGCCATGGTGTCACCTAATGGTGAGATGGTGGGAGAACACCGGGGTATTTCACAATACACCATCGGTCAGCGCCGAAAGCTTGGCGTCACAGGCCCGGTGCCAAACTATGTTCAACAGATTGACACAAAGACGAATACTATTACGGTGGCGCCGCGGGAAAAGATTTACTTCCCCGGATGCCAGGTACGACAGCTTAACTGGCTCATTCCACTCGAAAAGTGGCCGGCAGGTGTTGTCCACACCCATATCCGTTACAACCACCACGGTGTGGAAAGCACCCTCGAACACGGAAAAGACGGCAACGTGACGGTGAAATTTGAGTCACCTCAGTTTGCTGTGACGCCAGGTCAGTCAGCTGTTTTTTACATTGACAATATTCTTTTGGGCGGCGGTATTATTGTTGGGGCTGAATCTCCACCGGAACAAAACGGACTTGACAATCATTCACAATAGACATTAGGTTAGGCTAGATGCAAACTGGATTCAACAGATTATTCGTTTTCGTTTTTATCGGTTTCTTGTTGACCGGTGCTAACGCTCAGTACAGGCACAACGTCCCCACCACCAGAATCAAGGATACCATGGCCCAGAGCCAGGGCAATTCACTCTCTTCACTCTTCAATTCTGACCGGCTCACCATGAATCACAGTTTTTCGTTGGGGATGGCGTCCATGGGTGGTTTTGCCACCAGTTACGGTACCTATACCAACAATCTGAATTATCTCATCAATGATAAGTGGTCTCTAACCTCGAGAATTGATCTGATTCAGCCCACTCTTTCATCGCCCACTCCTCAAGGAGTTAACGCTGTTAATCCCATGGTTTTCTACGGCGCCCAGTTGGAGTACAAAGCGTCCAATAATCTCCGCTTCAGTCTCTCTATGGACAACCATCCCCGCTATCAGAGACAGTGGGGTCTCAGTCCCTACAATCTTTACGCCTTTCCGCCAAGGTGATCCGCTGAATGGCCGGCAGAGGTCGTAGAAAAACCCGGCGTAAATCCAAGCCTTCCAAGAAAAAGTCACTAGTCTCAGGGGCTAATGTGGCCCTTGTCCTTTTGAGTATTACCTCCGTGGCGTTTGTGGCGTCTGTTGTGAACCGGCACATGAGGGGTGGTATGACTATCCAAGATTTTCGCCAGGAGGCGCCCCCCGCCCTCACAGTTGCGGCACACGATAATTCATTGCTCCGGGACATTGAAGTGGAGGTATTGAATGGATGCGGCATTAACGGACTGGCGCAACAGTTCACTGACTATCTCCGGGATAAACATCTGGATGTCATCCGGACAGAAGATGCCGACAATTTTCATTATGATAAGACCATTGTGATCCTTCGCCGCGACGAATTTGAAAAGGTAGCCCAGGTGGCAAAACTTCTGGACATCTCCCCACGGGATTCAATACGTGTTTTTGTTGATCCCGATGGTTCCCTCCTCACTGATGTCACCATCGTCATCGGGAGTGACTATCTGAACATCTCACCCGTTCAGAGATTCCTCGCCTCTCAGCCCTGACAAAGACCAAAACAGCAAAACTTTCAGCAGAGACGGCCTCCTACGACCTGGCCCACCGCGTCTCATCTATTGCTCTGAGCAAAAAGGCGGAAAATATCACCATCCTGGATGTACGAGAGCTCACCACGGTAACAGATTTTTTTGTTATCTGTTCAGGAAGTTCGGACACCCACGTGAAGACAATCCACGACGCCGTCAGCGATGGCCTCCTTCCTGAAGAAAAACCGTGGCATGTTGAGGGGCTCGACAACCTCAGCTGGGTGCTTATGGATTATGTTGACGCCGTCATTCACATCTTTCAACCGGATCAAAGGGATTTCTACTCGCTGGAGCGACTCTGGGCCGATGGTAAATCGGAAGTGGTTGAAGACGACGTCACTCCCTAATAAGACTGCCGTTCAAACTCTGGATTATCTAAACTTGCGCCATGTCAATTGTTGATGTGAAGCATCACATCCATGAGTGCCTTAGTAGGGCCCTCTCCTCTCTTGGACTTGAAACCATTTCCGTCAAGCTTGATCCCAGCAAGATGCCCGAACTGGGGGACATCTCTTCAGGCGTAGCCCTGTCCCTGGCCAAGTCCGCTAAAAAGACTCCCATGGAGCTGGCGGAAGCAATTCAGAGCCAACTGAAACTGTCAGAGGACATCTGTTCAGCGGTGACGGTGTCTAAACCGGGATTCCTCAATTTTCGCATCGCCACGGACTACCTTCAGAACCAACTGACAGAAATTGTTTCGGCGAGCGGTGACTATGGAAAATCAGGAGTCGGTAAGAGCCAACGGGCGCTGGTGGAGTTTGTCAGCGCTAACCCAACCGGGCCATTAACGGTCGGTCACGGCAGGCAGGCTGTTCTTGGGGACGTGGTAGCGCGGATTCTGGAATGGAACGGCTACAGCGTGGAGCGGGAGTATTACTACAACGACGCCGGCCGGCAGATGCGGTTATTAGGGGAGTCGGTGCGGGCCCGGTATCTGGAGATACTGGGTGAGAAAGGAGAGTTCCCAGAAGAGGGTTATGAAGGGAAGTATATCCGTGAGATCGCTCAGAAAATTCACGATGAGAAGGGAAAAATACTGAAAGATGAAACCGAAGTAACGCCCTTCAGAAACACCGCCGAGGAGGAGATATTCGCTGATATCAGATCAACCTTGGAAAGTCTTGGGATTCATTTTGATTCATTCGTGAATGAGCGGCGCTTCTATGACGAAGGGAGTATTGACGAAGTGGTTAGTCTCCTTCGGGGAAAGGGTCTTGTTTATGATAAAGACGGCGCCGTCTGGCTAAAAACAACAGAATTTGGTAAAGAAGATGATACTGTTCTCATTAAAAGCAGCGGTGAGCCCACCTATCGCCTTCCCGATATGGCTTACCACCGGGACAAGGTGGAGCGGGGTTATGATATGATTGTGGACATTTTCGGCGCCGATCACAAGGATACCTACCCTGACGTCATCGCGGCTGTACGCGCGTTAGGCCATGAAACAGACCAAATCAGGGTGCTCATTCACCAGTTTGTGTCCCTCCTCCGCGACGGCAAAAAAGTGAAAATGTCCACACGGAAAGCTACTTTCGTTACCCTGGATGAACTCATTGATATGGTGGGAGTCGATGTGGTTCGGTATTTCTTTATCATGCGAAACAGGCAGAGTCACTTGAATTTTGACATCGGTTTGGCTGAGAAGGAATCGGATGAAAACCCGGTCTACTATCTCCAGTACGCCCACGCCCGAATCTGCAACATTCTCAAATATGCCAAAGAGACAGATGCCAAAAGCAGTGGCGAACCGGACTTGGCTCTTTTGAAAAAAGACGAAGAATTGACCCTCATAAAGAGTCTCATCCATTTCCCAGAAACAGTGATGAACGCCCTTGAAAATCTGGAGCCGCAGACAGTTGCTGGCTACCTCCAATGGACGGCCACAGACTTTCACAAGTTTTACAGTGAGCACCGAGTGGTGACTGATGACAAAGAACTGACGATGGCCCGTCTTTTTTTAGTCTCAGCAGTAAGGACTGTCCTGGCCAACGGGCTGGAAATTCTAGGCATCAGCCAACCTGAAAAAATGTAACCTGCGTCATGAGTTATCTGGAATACATCCTCCTCTGTTTTTCCACGCTCTTTACATTGGTGAACCCACTTGGTATATCCACTGTATTTCTTGTTCTGACGGAGCGGTTTGATGAACACCAAAGGAAGGTCATCGCCCGGAAAGGGGCTATGACAGGGATTGTAACACTCCTCATTTTCGCATTCCTCGGTAAATACATTTTTCAGCTTTACAGTATCACCCTTGATGCATTTAAGATCATGGGGGGCATTATCTTCTTCAGAACGGGCCTGCGGATGCTTGAAGTCATCGTCTCCCGTACCCGGTCTACACCGCAGGAGCAGCAGGAAGGTCTGGAGACTGACGACATCGCCATTACACCTGTGGGCATCCCGCTCATAACGGGCCCCGGCGCCATCACCGGCGCCATGGTCCTGGCAGGGAAAGCAATCATCCCGCTCCACTACGGAATTCTCATCGCTTCCATCATTACTGTTTTGGCACTGACCTACTTCATCCTGGTAGGTGCCGATAAACTGTCCCGCAGGCTGGGGACAACCTGGATGCGTGTCATTCAGCGGGTCATGGGTATTTTGCTTATGGTGATTGCTGTTCAGTTTATCATTGACGGCGCCACCCCTGTATTGCGTTCCATCATTATCTCCGCCCTGGAATAGGGTAAAACAAAAATGGCGACCGAAAAGCCGCCATTTTTTATCAGCAAAATTGTTGTTTTAAGCTACAAAGTTTGTCTCTCAACCCTGTTTCTTGGGAACAAGAGATTACCTATAATCCGAAAAGGTAGAGTTACCAGAAGGAGAAATATTATCATCAGATTGGGAATAAAATCAACAATCCGCCGATGGTGTTTCATGAAATATTTGATTAGGGAGAAATGGGAACTGGCAATGAGCCCGGGACGACGACCAAGAGTGGTGCTCCCCCCTCTGTGGGTGACAACAGCATCAGGGCAAAAAACAACCCTTTTGCCTAAATCTTTGATTCGCCGGCACAGGTCAACATCACTGAAGAACATTGGGAATCGTTCATCCAGGCCACCTAGCTTTAGAAGTAAGTCTTTTCTAACTAAAATTGCTGCTCCTGCCGGTTGGTCCACATCCCGTTCAGTTGCATGATTAAAGTCTCTCATCTTCCAGCCATTAAACAAATTACTTTGACTGAAAACCCGGCTCAAGCCAGTCATTTCCGTTATTACATTCCAAAATGTTGGAAACCGCCGGCAGGAGTACTGAATGCCTCCACTAGGGAAACGAAGCTGGGGTGCTACCAGACCGATCAGATTATCTGATGAAAGTTTATTGATGAGCCTTAGCACTGATTCTTCTGTCACTTGGGTATCTGGATTGAGAATGAAAATATATTCTCCACCGGCATTTTCAACCCCTTGATTAACAGCTTTGGTGAAACCTTCATTATTTTCATTTTGGAAAAAAACAGTATTGTCATTTTTCTTTTGATTAACTATTTCAACCGTTTTATCCTCAGAAGCATTGTCGATGACAATTACTTGAAATCTGCCATTTTGGTTAGTGGATTGAACTGAGTCCAAACAAGCGCCAATATCAGCTTCGGAATTAAATGTAACAATAACAAAAGAGAGAATTGGCCCCTCAGAAACCTCTATGGCAATTTCCTTTTTCGAAATGCCCGGAAGTCCTCGCTGTCTATGGTCCTCTCAACCCCAATCCACCAAACTTCTCCTCTTCTCTCTCCCCAATTGAATTCAAGATTATCCACTACTTCATCCTCGTAGTAAAAATTGAAGTCGAATCCCTTGAAACGATATCTGATATCCAGCCGGAATTCCATCTTCACCTCTGGCCAGATATTGACCTGCCTCTCACGCCACTGTTCCACGATTTCGGCCACCCACCTGCCTGTATCGGGATTATAAACGAGGTAAGGCCTCTTTTCCAGAATCAAGGCTGTATTGTCAATAACGCCGTGCCGTTCATAATTAAAGGCTGGAATGATAGAAAACTTTTCACCCATATAACCCAAGTAGATGTAAAAATCATCTGAATCTGGTCCGCTGTGGGCTCCCCACCAGCGTCCGTCATAGCTGTTATAGTCATACACTTCTTTACTATACCAAGTCCCGGGAACACGCTTGGTCCAAAATTTTGACTTGATCAAGCCTGTGTATTCCATCCCCCCAACGATATTTTCATTACCAAAAAGCCCATATTTCCGTAGGCCTATAACACTGGCGCCGGAGTGGTCAGGCTGGCGGGAAAAGTCATCCCAGTCCCAGGCGTGATCGTCCCGACCGTATTCAATATATATCTTCAGGCCTGAAGAAGGAAAAGAGGTGACCAAGTAAGCCACCAGTATCTCATCCCACAGGTCAACAGCACTTTCAGGAACATCAGGATCTTTCTGTTTTTCACTTAAAAACAACCCTTCAAAGGGAAGCATCATGGCGTCTTCAAGAGAAATGTAAGACCAAGCTGTGGGTGTCATAGTCCCGTGGCCGGACAGATACGATCTGGAAAAACCAAAAGTAAATTGGGGATTGCTGTAGAATGTTGATGAAGCGAGAAGTGCGGTGAAATACGGCTCGCCCACATTCCTGTCATCAAGAGGTGAAAATATGTACTTGATATCAAAACCGATATTTTTCAATCGCTTTTCGTGTACAGTGCCGAACGTAAAATATCTGAACCCAGAGGCATTTGTAGACATTTGCAGCGAACTGTGTAACCCTGGCCCCCACCACATATTAGCATTTGAGACACCTACACCTAACCCACGAAAGTGGAACAGAAGCTGAAATTCTCGCACACCTGATAAAACGAGGGGCGATTCTTCGTGGGGCCTATTGTCATTCATCCTTTTATAGATCCCCTTTCTTACCGGTACAGTATAATCCAGATTCTCATTGTCAAAATGATAGGGCTCGATAACAAAAGAAAGATATTCTCCAGCATAAGACAGCCGTAACGATCTAAACCGACTGATCCCTTTACCGATCCACCTTACTGAACTGTTTTCAAGATTTGGGGCGGTGCTGTTTTCAAAATACTCAGCGCGAGCTGTGAGAGACCATCTGTTATTTTGTGTTCCAGATATGGGTTGGAAAGAGGGTCTGAAAAGAAGCGATGCAGGCGAACTGCCGCTTACAAAATAACTTTTTTCGTAACTCAATAAACGAAACGGATCAGCTTCATAATAAACCTGGGAATGAAGGACAGAAAAAAAGATAAGAAAAAAGAAAAAAGTGGTAGAAAACAATTTAATCATAGGTGTTTAAGTGCGTAGAAATATATCCGATTAAATAGTGAAGCTGTGGAGGCGGGGAGAGTCGAACTCCCGTCCAAAACAGAGATGCATCTCGTTTCTACATGTTTAGTTTGACTTTT
>DTTI01000004.1:16438-16846 GCA_012964825.1 Candidatus Neomarinimicrobiota bacterium | reverse complement strand
TGGGGGGACGCAGAAGTGAAAGGTCAGCCCGGTTTTGATTGTCCGGGTTTAAGTAAGTAGGGGGTCCTGGTAGGCAAATCCGCCGGGACTTAACCCCGAGATACGAATAGGAGGGCCTAGCCCATAAACTGACCCTAATCATGCTGCCAAGAAAATCCTCTAAACAAGATGACAGGGTAACCGTACCACAAACCGACACAGGTAGGCGAGATGAGTATTCTAAGGTGCTTGGGTGAATTCCAGTTAAGGAACTCGGCAAATTGACCCCGTAACTTCGGGAGAAGGGGTGCCTCGATTAGATGAAATCTCCTTAGGGCAGATGGAGTCGAAAGAGGCCGCAGTGAAATGGCTCGGGCGACTGTTTACTAAAAACACAGGTCTCTGCTAAGTCGTAAGACGAAATATAGG
>DTTI01000004.1:0-15000 GCA_012964825.1 Candidatus Neomarinimicrobiota bacterium | reverse complement strand
AAATGTGAGTTGATATGAGAAAAAAACTTTTACGCTGTACCGGTTCTCTTCTTTCCCTAGTCTCAATGCTGTCTGCTCAGTCTGTGAAACTGATGGATGATCCCGGTTTTGTTTCTTACGCTACCTATTACATCAGTTCTATCGATTTGTCCACTGGTGCCAGTGATGTTCAGTTTTTCGGATTCCGCATGACAGAAGAGTCCGGTAAATATACCTCACTGGAGGATCCTGAATATCAAGTGTGGGCATCACTTGAGTTTGAAGTGTCCTTGCTATCCCGGTCACTCGGTATCACCGAACCTACAACGGTGATAAAAATGCAGACAGCACCTTTCCAGATGAAGGCTGATTTGCGAATTTCAAACACCTCTCTTTCCATACAGACAACCTCTCTTTTCGATATGGCAGTGCCGCCCAATGAAGTACCTCTTACGGGAAGATTGATAGAATCTATCGATATTTCCAAGTTCGAGGATTTATTAAGTGCTGTAGTTACCACAGGTAAACTAGCCGATGGTAATTATACCTTTCGAGTATTGGTGCGTTCGGGGCCATCCTCGGACGAAGGAAGTTTGATTGTCACTGATGAGGTTATTGAAACAATTGTTGTTACGACGCCAACCTCTCTTAACCTTCTGGGTCCGGGTGGTGCCTTGGCTGATTCCTCCCAGAACGTCATCTTTTCACCCTATCCCATCTTCCAGTGGGAGACTGAGCCGTGTTCAGGCTGTGAGTCCTACATCCGCATAGCGAAATTCGACTCTGAATCTCATAGTTCTCCTCAAGAAGCTATCCAGGGTGTAACAACCCTGCCTATGGATCAGACAAAAGGGTGGGAGCCTGTAGGGTTTGCCACCAATTTTCAGTATCCTCTTTCCGATGCTATCGATCTTGAACCTGGTCAGACTTATGTATGGCAGGTTCAGAAAAAGCTGCCCACCACGGAGGGAGCCGAATCATTTACGAGCCCCATTTTCGCTTTCAAACTGGCGGATCTGACAGATACACCCTCGGCCGGCTTCGATGTGATGCATCCCGTTTTACAACAATTGATGGAGTTGATGGGAGAGGGTCAGTTCCGAGCCTATTTTGGTCCCGAAGGCGATCTTAGCGGCTTTGATCCGTCAGGCACTTATGTTATTAACGGTATGGAAGTGTCCGTAGATGAAGTTTTCAGGGTGCTCCGTCAGTTTAGTGAAGGATCCACTAGCATCATCAGCATAGCGGTAGAATGAGAACTTTATCTTCGCAAAGCTCTATGCACACCCTTCTAATTCTAGGATTGGGTTTGTCAGGGACACTCTTTGCTCAACAGGCAACAGTGGCCGTTATGACAAAAGTTAAAGGGAATGTGGAAGTTCGTCACGGAGGTTCAGATGCTTCTTATAATGTGGTAAAAGCTGGTGAACTCTTGAACGATAAAGATTTTATTCGGACAGGAGCTAACGCCTTTGCAGTACTTATCTATCTTGATGATAAGAGTATGGTGAAGCTAAAAGGGAATACGAATCTTGGAATCCGTGGCAAACGCGTCGGCAAAGGTCTTGAAAAGAATCTTGAAATAACCGGTGGAACGGTAAGGGCAGTGGTATCTAAACAGCGTCGCGGGGAGTTTTCAGTTACCTCGCCGACAACTGTGGCGTCTGTGAAGGGAACTTCATTTTGGATGATTACTAACAGTCAGACCGGTGATGCTGTCTATAATGAGGAGGGGGTTGTCCAACTTACGAACTTAGCTTCTGGTGATGTCCTAGATCTACTTGCGAATCAGACCTGTCTTTCAACACCTGACGGTAGTTTGACAGTTTCAGCCACCATTGCCTCAGATATTCCTGTGGATGAGGATGATACGGGTGATGTACCTCAGGAACTGAGGATCATCATGATGGGTCCAGACGGACAAGAAAAAGTATTGATCATTAATTACAATTGATCAATTTTTTCATCGTTTTAGATTTATAATTATTAATTTTTTTTCTTTCTGGATGATTCGTTCATTTAATTACACTTTCTTTTTGGTTTTATTTTCCAGCTTTGCTCTCCAGGCACAGTTCTCTGGTAGAGTTTTGCATGTTCCTCCTGCAGGTGCGGTGGCAGGTCAACCTGTTACGCTAGAGGTTATTGTTGATGGTTCCGGTCAAGTAGTTGAAGCACGACTTTTTCACAGAATTGCCGGTCAATCCGGTTATCAGGAGCAAGATGTAGTATTCGTCAGATCGACTTGGCAGGGCACTGTCCCGGGCCATCTTGTTTCGGAGGAGGGGCTGGAATATGCATTTGTCTTTAATCTTTCAGACGGTTCCTCATTGGGGTATCCTGAACGGGATCCACTCTCCTCACCCAAGTTTATTAATGTAGCACCGGCACCGGCAAAGCCGACACCAACCCGGTCACCTGTTAGACAGACAGGTCCTCGGCTCGCCTCGCAAGTGCTTGTTCTCAGCCCCAATGAAGGGGAGCTTGTACAGCAGAAAGATGTTCTGTTGGCCGTTTCGCTCTTCAGCGTGAACGGTGTGGATCCAAACCAGGTTCGGTTTTTTGTTGATGATCAGGATGTGACGGCTTACGCCGAAATCACTACAGATATAGCAACTTACATAGCGCCGGAGCTCGAGGTTGGTCTGCATACCGCCAGAATCGAAATTGTGAATATCTACAGTTATGAGCTGGAACCGACCACTTGGACATTTGCTGTGGGGGGGAGTGGTTCACAAATAGCTGCGGCAGCGGCGGAATTTGAATATACCGGAAAAATAAGATCGGATTTTTCTCTTAATCAGGTTAGCGGCACTACTCTTTCGGTGGGTGAAACCACAACTACCCTTGAAGGTGGCTGGGAATGGTTCAAAATACGGGCTGATATCAAACGTTCAACTCAAGAGAACCTTTTTGCACAGTCAAAGAACAGGCTCTCGTTCACGGTTCGCTCCAGCGATTTTGTCACCATCCGGATGGGTGATTTCACACCTGTGCTTTCACCCTATCTTGTTGAGGGGAAGCGTGTGCGCGGTGTGGGGACAGATTTCAATCTAAAATGGCTGCGTCTCCAGACGGTGAGTGGTGAACTGGAGCGGCCAATCCAGGGATATCTTACAGATGACAAGTCTTACAAGATCACCGATATCACAACCGATTCCACGGGCCTTCCTCTTTACATATTGGACAGACGGGGTTACACCTTTGCCCGGCAATATATAGCGGGGCATTTGGGGATTAATCTGTTCAACCGGGTACATTTTGGTGTCTTCGGACAAAAGGCGAAGGATGAGCTAGGCTCTGTCCTTCCACAGTTAAACTCCGCAAACTTCACTGTACCCGATTGGCAGAACTCTATCTCTGTGGCTGGGATCGATTCCGGGATCTACTCTTTCTCAAATTTTGAGACTGCTCTACAGGGAGTAGGATCATATGAACTCGCAAAGCAAAACTGGGGCGGCGAGAAGCCGATGGACAATATCGTTGGCGGGTTCGATTTCGGTTTCAGTTTTGATGACCGCCGCCTAGTTTTTGAATCGGCTTGGGCAATGAGCATGCTCAACAGAAACATTTGGGACGGTTCCATGAGTATTGCCGATCTGGACACTGCCCTTGATGACAGTCTGGACGACTATATCGGCAGGTCATATGATGAGAATGGAAAAGTGACCAGCTCCGGGTTCTCTGTAGAAGGTCTTCCTGACCCAAGTCAGTTTGAAGATGTCTTTGTTGCCAATATTTATATGACTCCCCTCATTCCTATAGACATTCAGGCAATACAAGAAACACCTCTTGCGGCAGTGATGAATATGCCTTCATCCGCTTATAACATGAAAATTCGCGCATTCTACTACGGTAACACAATCGAGATGAAATATTCTCAGGTTGGGCCGGAGTTCAAATCTCTGGCTAACCCTTATCTTTCATCGAATCTTAGAGAATTTATCTTCAGCGACCGTTTCAGGGTTTTTGATAACAAGCTTTCTCTGGGGTTCGAATACAAAAGCCGCAACAATAAAATTCTCCGGACTGTTGTTGACCCGTACAAACAGAAAACAAGCACTACCACAATGGCGTTCTCCCCGGGTGCAGGTATGGCCTCATTTTCAGGAAGCTTTCAAAATGTGCAACGGACCAACGAAAAAACAACACTGGATACATTGATCTATACGAGCTACACCGGTAAAGATTCCATCTCATTCATAGACAACCGGGAAGATACACAGACCAAGAACCGGTTTTTTTCAGTGAATGTGCCCATAATTGGAAATGGGCGAAGATTTAACTTTCTTTTGACATACAATTCCGTCGATGTTGAAGATCAGCTTGAAGCTCAGAGGACCCCCGGACATATTCAAAAGGCAGCTAATTCTGAGGCGCTCTCGCTCATTACATCGGCAAAATTTGCCAGCCCCCTTCAAACCACCTTGACCCTATCCAGATATAAAGTTCAGATTCCTCTCCAGTCAAGCGTCACTGTGAGCGAGAATGAATCCCGCCTCACCACAGTGGGCGGCAACGCATCCTATGGATTGTGGGGTGGTAAGGCAAAGCTTTCAGGGGGCCTTTCTCTCCTGAATGCCACGGGGATTTCTCAGTTTACCTTTATCGGTCTCAACGGTGGCGGCGAATTGAAACCTTTTGGTTCATTAGTTTTGCGAGCATCTCTCTCATCGAAAATCAAATCAACAGATGAGGGAACCGAAGTGGGAACATTGGCTGTGAAATTATCGGCCAATTACTTATTTTAGCTTTTGTGTTAATTTATTTTCCACATGAATACAATTCTTGAGCAGTTAAAGAAACAGGCCGTAGGGCTTGGTATAACCTTCGGCTCTCTTATCCTCGTCTTTTTGCTTCATAGTATAGGTGTTTTTGATACCTTCGAACTAAAGGTTATCGATCTCGCCTTTAAGACACGAGGCCCTCTCTCGGGCTGGATGGCACGTCAAGAGATACCGAAGGACAGTCTCGATGTTGTGTTGGTGGATGTGGATGACGAAAGTTACCGTCTGGTTCCATGGACATGGCCGTACCCTCGAGAAGTGTGGGGAATGGTCGTCAGAAACCTATCGAAAGCGGGAGCAAAGGTGATCGTTTTTGATATTCAGTTTGATGCACCTGATAGACAATCGGAATATCTTAAGGAGATTCGATCCAATCTTCAGGCAAGAGGGCTAAGTAAACTCGTGCCTGCCCACGGGGACAGCATATTCGCTAAAGCTATTGTTGAAGCGAAATCTAATGGTACTTCAATTATTCTTGCCTCAAAGCTTGTTCAAGAGTCTACCCGGGTTCCGCCACAGTATATTCAGTTTCCTAATGCCATTCTGCAGTCCGCAAATGCAGATTACGGTCTTGTGAATGAGAACCCTGACACAGATGGCTTTTCAAGGCAGTACTTTACTTTTATGACAATTGAGAGTTCTGACACGTTATATCCAACTCTCGGTTTGAAGGCTGTCCAAAATTTTCTAGATATTCCAGATACAACGATGCCTTTTTTCAATGAAGATGCAAGTAAACTTTCTTATGGGCCTTTAGAGATCCCCATATTTAGCTATCCTGGTCGATTTCTGGTTAACATATATGGTCCTAGCTCTGCACAGAATATTGAAGGTTATGAGGCTTGGAAGACTTTTAATCGATATCCTCTCTCAAACGTTGTGGATGTGGAGGATGTTGATCTTAACGATTTTGATGAGGATACGGACTGGATGAGCCAGTTTCTTCCAGGAGAAATTCCTCAATGGCTCAAAGAGATTGAAGACCCTGAGACCAAGGCTCAATTGATGGAAGAACTTGGCTTAGGAAAAGACTTCGACATTACACAATCGCCTTTCTACAACAAGATTGTCCTCATTGGCGTCTCCGTAGAAGTACTCCACGATGTCAAACAGACCTCTTTCTTTACCTTTGCAGGCGAGCAGAATCTCTTACCCGGGGTAGAATATCACGCCAATGCAATTCAGACCCTGCTAGATCAAAATTTCATTGACGTTTATGGCGGGGAAATAAGTTGGTCTAGTGATTCACGCGCCGCACATATCCTGCTAATCGCTGGGTTATCCATATTTGCTTATCTATTTATATCGTTTTTAAACCCGTTGTTGGCCGGTGTCTGCATTTTAGTGGAGATTCTTGTTTTTCTTAGTTACGCCATAGGTGCATTCACGAGCGATTCGCTTTGGCTTGTGAAGAGACTGACCGGGAATTGGGATAGCATCAACGTACCCGGTTTGCACGATTCAACTTTGGTGCTTGTAGTTGCACCCATTTTCGGTGTATTTATCACGTACACCAGTAATGTTTTGTACCGGATTATTGTTGAACAGAAGGATAAACGGTTCTTGAAAAACACATTCGGTACGTACGTTTCACCTGACCTCATTGATCAGATGTACGATTCGAAACAGGAGCCTAAACTTGGCGGCGAGGCCGGTTATAACACTGCATTCTTCTCAGATATCCAGAGCTTCTCTTTATTTTCTGAAGTGCTGGAGCCAGAGCGAATGGTGGCATTGATGAACGAATATCTCACAGAAATGACGGATATTCTTCTCGATCACCACGCCACTCTGGATAAGTACATCGGTGACGCCATAGTGGCTTTCTACGGTGCGCCTGTTCCAGTGGATGACCACGAATATCTTGCCTGTATTACTTCTCTTGCGATGGAAAATCATCTCAGTGATCTCCGCCAGAAATGGGCAGAATCGGGCGATTGGCCTGATATTGTCCACAATATTCGTCACCGCGTAGGACTCAATTCCGGTGACATGGTGACAGGCAACATGGGCTCCAAGATGAGGATGAACTATACCATGATGGGTGATACTGTAAATATTGCCGCCCGTTTGGAGGCATCGGCTAAACAGTACGGTGTCTACATCCAGGTGGCTGAGAATACGTACAACGCCGTCAAAGACAGATTTGAATGGCGATTCCTGGATAATGTTCGTGTTAAAGGAAAGACGCATCCTGTAAAGGTTTTTGAGCTGTTGGCGGAGAAGGAGGGGCTGAGTGGGGAATACTCAAAACTGATACCGGTGTTTCGTGAAGGTGTCGATTTCTACCTTGAACAGAAGTGGGATAAGGGTCTGAAGGCCTTTAAGGAAGCCGAGACTATGGAAGAAATGTTTCCCACCCGGCCCACGAACCCTAGCGCCGTATATATTGAACGCTGTGAATACTTAAAGGCGAATCCGCCCGGTGATGACTGGGACGGCGTCTGGACGTTGACCCAAAAATAGGATTTACTGAGATACCATCCGGCAGACGATTTATATCTGTCCATTACTAACCTTTAGGTGATGAATCCAACTTTCCGTGGCAAAATTCTCTGGGTGGATGATGAAATCGATCTGCTCAAACCCCACATTCTATATCTCGAAGAGAGGGGCTATACCGTGGAGAAAGTGACGAACGGCCGGGACGCTCTCTCCGCCACTGAGAGTGAAAATTTCGATCTGATGCTTCTTGATCAGGTAATGCCCGGAATGGACGGCATCTCTACCTTAAAAGAGATGAAAGAGAAAAGTCCTCATATTCCTGTTATCATGATTACAAAGAACGAGGAAGAGTGGCTTATGGATGAGGCCATTTCAGAAAAAACGGCCGGTTATCTCACCAAACCAGTGAATCCAAGCCAGATATTCCTCGCCTGTAAAAAGATTTTAGAGGAAGAGAAGATCCTTGAGAAGAAGACTGCCGACGCTTATCTGGAAGAATTCCAAGCCATCGAAAGTGCCCTTATCACAGCTCGTGAAATAGAGGACTGGTGGAATCTTTACAGCCGGCTGGCTGGGTGGCAGCTTGAGTTGGACAGCCGTAAGGAGTTGGGACTTAACGATACGCTGGACGATCAGCTCCGCTCTGCCAACAGGGGATTCGTGAAATATGTGACAGACAACTACAGAGACTGGATACACTCAGAGAGAGGCAATCGCCCCACACTTTCTGTGGACGTGGTTTCTGAAAAGATTGCTCCTCTATTGAAAAAAAATGAAAAAGTACTATTCGTAGTGGTGGACTGTTTCCGTTTTGATCAGGCCCTGGGGATTTTGCCCCTAATTCAGAAGCTATTTCAGGCTGAGGTCGGATATCATGTTTCGTTACTTCCGTCAGCTACACCATTTGCTAGGAACGGAATTTTCAGTGGTCGTTTTCTATCCGAAATCCAGGATCAGGAGCCGGAGCTGTGGCAAAGGACGACCAACAGTGAGTCTAGCATGAATCTGGGCGAGCCTGAGATGTTCAAGAACTTGCTCAGAGAACTTCTCGGCTGTGACATTAACCACGCCTATCACAAAGTCAACATCGCAAAGGAAGGACAGAGGTTTTTGACTCACATGAAGGAATACAGTGATTTGTCGATTATCGCACTGGTGGTCAATTTTGTCGATCTTCTGACACACCACCGGGCCGTATCGGACGTACTTCAGGAGATGATACCGGACGAATCAGGTTACCGTTCCCTTGTTCAGACCTGGTTTGCTAACTCGTGGCTATTGGAAGTGTTGAACACCGCCGCCGAAATGGACTATACTGTCGTTTTGACCAGCGATCACGGCAGTATTCGTGTCCGACGGGGGGTGAAGGTTGCGGCGGACCGGGAAACGTCTAAGGGGGTCAGGTACAAATACGGCCGAAGCCTTCAGTGCCCGGATAAACATGCTCTCGTTATTAAGCGTCCAGCGGACTACCGTTTGCCCGAAATGCTCACCGGAACAAACTATCTCATCGCTAAAGAAGATGTCTATTTCGTATATCCCACACAGTATCATAAATATCTGGGTCAACTTCAGGACAGTTTTCAACACGGCGGTATATCGCTTGAGGAGATGCTGGTTCCCACCATTACGCTCAGGAGGCGGTGAGTGGGCGAACGGTTGAACACCAAATCACCCGAAGAAACATTTAGTGGGGGGAAGGATTTCGCCAGGTCCCTTGTTGCAGGGGATGTGGTAGCTCTTGCCGGTCCCATGGGGAGCGGAAAGACAGTTTTTACGCAAGGTATCGCATCAGGTCTGGGCGTCGAGGATGTTGTCAATTCACCCACGTTCAAATTGGTGGGGGAGTACGATTCCGATCCACCCCTTTACCATTTCGATTTCTACCGTATAATATCAGCAGCCGACCTCGCCGCCTTGGGTCTTGACCACTACTTTGGTTGCGAAGGGATTTGTGTGATTGAGTGGTCTGACCTCTTTCCGAATGTGATTCCCCGGAAGGCTATCCGGGTCTCCTTTAATCGCATTGGCGAAGGTGAACGCGAAATTTCCATAGAGAGGACCGAAGCTGAAGCTATTGGCAATTGAAACGGCCTCTTCTGTTTGCGGAGTGGTGCTCATGGACGGGGAGGAGGTTCTGGCTTGCCGTGAAGAAGTATTGGATCGGGAACACGCCGAAAAACTCCCACATTTTTGCGAGGAGGTTCTGGAAGAAGGTGATACAGACATCTCTAAACTTTCCGCTGTTGCTGTCTCCATAGGCCCCGGCTCGTTTACGGGACTGCGGATTGGCCTCAGTTTTGCCAAGGGGGTTGCTTTCAGCGGTGATCTATCTCTGGTTCCAGTGCCGACACTCCTGGCCATAACCGAGAACTGCGGGTTAGAATTAGGTGATGTCGAAACTGTTCTTTTTTCACATAAGAATTATGTGTATCATCAGAAATTTTTTAAAAGAGCTGATATTTGGGAGACTAAGAGTCTGGCTGTGTCAGCCACATGGGAAGAAGCTGTGACAGAGGTTCCCAAAGGTGGTCAGCTTGTCCATTACGGTTGTGATCAATTCCTGGACAGCTATGTTGATGGTGTGAACGTATACCAAGGCGTCCCTTCTGCCAAGGCTGTTGGTAGGATTGCGACGAACCGTTATTCTGAACTGGCTGTGAAAGAATTCCACGCTTTCGAGCCAAATTACATTGCTTCCTTTCAGATCGGCGGAAAAGCCGCCTCTTGAGTGACATTGGATTACTGTGGAAGAATGACCAAATTTATTAGCTATGACTCCATGGTTTAAACGGCAGAAGGAAAAGGTCACAACTACCAAAAAGAAGTCCATTCCAGACGGACTGTGGGAAAAGTGTCCCAGCTGTGAAGAGATTCTCTTCAGGCGGGAATTGGTGAAGAAAATGATGGTATGCCCTCACTGCCAGTTCCATTTTCGATTGGAGCCGGAGAATTACTTGAAAATCCTCTTTGATGAGTATGGTTATAAAGAACTGAATCCTCAGCTCCGCTCAGCTGATCCGCTGAAATTCAAGGCGAAAAAGAGCTATTCGGTTCAGCTAAAGGAGGCCATAGTCAGAACGGGCGGTCCTGATGCCATATCCACTTATGTGGGTAATCTTGGGAAGCACAAGATTGTGTTGGGTGTCATGAATTTTTCTTTCATCGGGGGCAGTATGGGCTCGGTGGTGGGAGAGAAGATGTCCCGGGCCATTGATTACGCGCTGGAGAATTCAGTACCGCTGGTAATGATCTGCGCCTCAGGCGGTGCCCGTATGCAGGAAGGTGTATATTCCCTCATGCAGCTTGCAAAAATTTCAGCGAAGCTTGCCCGTTTTTCCGAAGCGAGGGGTCTTTACATTTCGATTCTCACTGATCCCACAACCGGCGGCGTTAGCGCAAGTTACGGGATGCAGGGGGATGTAATTCTGGCTGAGCCTGGCGCTCTTATTGGGTTTGCTGGGCCGAGGGTTATAAAGCTGACCATTGGCGAGGACCTACCGGAAGGATTTCAGCGGTCTGAATTTCTCGTGGAAAAAGGATTCGTGGACAGGATTATTCACCGGAAAGAGATGAAGGAAGTTTTAACCCGGATTCTCGAATTTGGACATCAAAGGGTTGAAGTTAATGCCTGAACCTCTTATTCTGGTTACCAACGATGACGGCATATACTCGAAAGGTATCTTTGTCCTCCAGCAGGCTGTGGCTAGAATTGGTGAGACCGTGGTGGTAGCGCCGGAAACTGAGAAGAGTGCTGTGGGACATGCCATTACAATTTCTGATCCTATTCGCATCAAGGAATTGGAAAGAGAAAACGGTTTTTCCGGCTATGCTGTGGCAGGGACGCCTGCCGACTGTGTGAAGCTGGCCATCAAGGTGATTCTAGAGAGAAAACCGGACCTAGTGGTCTCAGGTATCAACAGAGGTGCAAATATAGGAATGAGCATTCTCTACTCTGGTACGGTCTCCGCAGCTACTGAGGCGATTATCCTAGGCGTTCCGGCTTTGGCAATTTCGCTGGATGCTTGGGTCTCTCCCGATTACAGTTACGCGGCAAAGGTTGCTGATCGGTTTGTCAGAGTCACTCTTGAAAAAGGAATTGCTGAAGGAACAGCTTTGAATATAAATGTTCCTAAAACGCCCAACGGAAAAGCTAAGGGTGTTCGATTTACTAGGCAAGGGACTAGCAATTATGAGGAGCGCTTCGACAGAAGAGTTGATCCGAGGCAGCGAGTTTATTTTTGGATGGATGGTGAACTGGTGTCATCTGAGGTTGATCCGCATATTGATGACGTCGCCTTGCGGGACGGCTATGTGTCAGTGACGCCACTTCACTATAACCTTACAAGCGAGAGTGCACTGGAAGAATTGAAAGAGTGGGAGGAATTTGTGAACATTGAGACATAAGCAGACTGTTCTCATCATCGATTACGGCTCTCAGTACACCCAACTCATTGCTAGGCGGATTCGGGAGCAGAATGTTTACTCTGAGATACTCCCGCATTCTGCCACGAGTGATGAAATAATTCAACGCTCTCCCATAGCGGTAGTATTGTCTGGAGGACCGGACAGTGTCTATGCTAAGGGTGCTCCTACTCTCGATTCTGCTGTCATAGAGATGGATGTTCCTGTTCTCGGCATTTGCTACGGATTTGGGCTTCTTATGAACCACGATGGTGGTGTTGTGAAAGCAAACGGTCAACGTGAGTACGGCTTTGCTGAACTGTCCATTGAGAACGGCGGCAAGCTGTTCAACGGAGTTACAGACAAGACGCAAGTGTGGATGAGTCACGGCGATGCTGTGGATGAGTTGCCAGGGAATTGGTCAGTCCTGGCCCGTTCCGGCAACGGTGTTTTGGCAGCTGCTGAAAGGGATGGTGGACTGGTTCTGGGAACTCAATTCCATCCTGAAGTGATTCACACTATTGATGGGAAGCAGATTTTCTCTAACTTTCTATTCAGTGTGGCCAGGTGCAAGAAGGATTGGACGCCGGCATCTTTTGTGACCTCTACTGTTGAAGAACTTCGTGAGGCTTTGGGGGATGAGAGAGTTCTCTGTGCCGTCAGCGGTGGTGTGGATTCTTCGGTGATGGCGAAACTGATCTACGAGGCTATTGGAGACCAGCTTAGGTGTGTTTTTGTGGATCACGGTCTGCTTCGAAAAAATGAACCGGACTACATCCAGGGACGACTGAGAGAGAGCCTTGGTTTCCCCATTGAGCATCACGATTTTTCAGATAATTTCCTCTCTAGACTCAACGGTGTCACTGATCCCGAGAAGAAGCGAAGTATTATTGGTGAACAGTTTATCCGCTCTTTTGAATCTGCGGCGCAGGCCGGTGGTGACTTCAAATTTCTTGCCCAGGGGACCCTCTACCCAGATGTGATCGAGAGCGGTGGAGTCCGGGGGACAGCCGATGTAATCAAATCTCACCACAATGTTGGTGGCTTGCCGAAAGATATGGAATTTGAGCTTATTGAGCCACTTCGTGAACTTTTTAAGGACGAAGTACGGGATGTGGGGAAGGAACTTGGACTTCCTCCCGACGTATTAGGGAGACATCCGTTTCCCGGCCCTGGATTGGGTGTTAGAATCATAGGTGAAATCACAGAGGAAAGA
Organism: Candidatus Neomarinimicrobiota bacterium; assembly: GCA_012964825.1. Lineage (NCBI taxonomy): Bacteria > Pseudomonadati > Fidelibacterota > Fidelibacterota bacterium. Next base: position 2,172 of record DTTI01000004.1, on the reverse strand, counting down.
GTGGAAATCCTGCAAGAGGCTGATCACATCTTCATCGAGGCGTTGAAGGCACACGAAATTTATGACGAAATCTGGCAGGCTTTTGCCGTGCTGGTTCCAGTGAAAACGGTAGGCGTCATGGGTGATGAGAGAACTTATGCCAATCTAATCTCTCTTAGGGCGGTGACCAGTGTGGACGGGATGACCGCCGACTGGTACCGATTGCCGGAGAATGTTTTGGCGGAGGTATCAAACAAGATTGTCAATTCGGTGGCAGGGGTGAACCGTGTGGTGTATGATGTGAGTTCTAAGCCGCCCAGCACCATTGAATGGGAGTAACTGAATAATTTTGAAAGGTTAAGCCATGTGTGGAATCGTCGGATATATCGGTAATAAAGATGCCGTCCCTATCCTTGTTCAAGGTTTGAAACGTCTGGAATACAGAGGGTATGATTCGGCGGGTATCGCCACGGTGGATAAAGGCGTTAACAAAGTTGTGAAATGTGAAGGGAAGGTGAGGGATCTGGAAAGATTGCTGGATGAGTCGACGATCCGGGGATCGGTGGGCATTGGACATACACGATGGGCGACGCATGGTGTTCCTAATGATATCAACGCACACCCCCATTCTGACGGTTCTGGCAAAATCTCACTTATCCATAATGGAATTATCGAAAACTACAGCACACTCCGGGAAGCTCTTGAAAGGGAAGGTGTTGAATTTCAGACAGATACAGATACAGAAGTGCTTGTACAACTTATTGGAAAAATCTATTCAGCTGATTCACTCTCATTTGCAGATTCAGTTCAAGTAGCACTCCAAGACACTGTTGGAACTTATGGTATTTTGGCTATTTGTTCTGATGAACCTGATACGCTCGTAGGTGCTAGATTGGGTAGTCCGCTTGTACTTGGGCTCGGTGACGGCGAGCAGTTCCTCGCCTCAGATGCTTCGCCCATTATATCCTACACTCGCAACGTTGTTTTCCTTGATGATGGCGATCTCGTTGAAATCAACAAGAGCAATTACGAAGTCCGCCGCATCGGTGATAACAAACCTGTAAACAAAGTTATTGAAAGGATTGAGTATAATCTGGAGGAGATCGAAAAGGGTGGGTTTCCTCATTTTATGTTGAAAGAGATTCACGACCAGGTCCACACCATTACGGATACCATGCGGGGCCGGCTGTCGTTGGAAACAGGAACGGCACACTTGGGAGGTATTGCTGATTATCTCCCGAGGATAGAAAATGCCAGCAGAATTTATATCACTGCCTGTGGAACCTCTTGGCATGCTGGCCTTATAGGAAAAAATCTTCTGGAGGAATTTGCTCAAATTCCTGTTCATGTGGACTACGCTTCAGAGTTCCGCTATCGGGAGCCCATTATCGATTCTAACACTGTGATCATCGCCGTTTCTCAGTCCGGCGAGACGGCTGATACGCTAGCGGCCATCCGAAAGGCCAAGGAGCTAGGCGCCCTGTCTGTGGGAATTTGCAATGTTGTGGGTAGTTCCATTTCCCGGGAGACAGATTGTGGCATTTACACCCATGCTGGTCCGGAGATCGGGGTCGCATCCACAAAAGCGTTCACTGCCCAGGTGACCGTTCTTTTCATGCTGGCACTCCATCTAGGCCGAAACAACGGCATGTCGATGGGTGAATGCGGCCGCTTGGCCAAGGCCATGTCTGAAATGGGTGAACAGGTAGAGGATGTTCTTTCTCAAAGTGATCATATTCTCAGCGTGGCTGAAGAGACGTTAGAGGCGGACAACTTTCTCTATCTCGGTCGTGGCCTCAATTTTCCCGTAGCACTGGAAGGGGCTCTCAAGCTGAAGGAGATCTCCTACATCCACGCCGAAGGTTACCCCGCTGCTGAGATGAAGCACGGCCCCATTGCCCTCATCGATGAAAAGATGCCGGTGGTGTTCTTGGCGCCTCACGACAAGACATTTGAAAAAGTTCTATCCAATATTCAAGAGGTGAAGGCCCGGCGTGGGCAGATCATTACTGTGACAGACAGAAAAACTTCCGAACTGGTGAATCTATCTGATCACATTATCGAAGTTCCCTCTTCGCACCCCAGAACTTTTTCAATTGTTGCTTCGGTGCCGTTGCAGCTCTTGGCTTATCACTTAGCTGTGCTTCGGGGGTGTGATGTAGACCAACCTCGAAATCTTGCAAAAAGTGTTAC
>DTTI01000003.1 GCA_012964825.1 Candidatus Neomarinimicrobiota bacterium | reverse complement strand
ACTATTTCCATATAATTAATTTCTGTGATCTTCTCTGAACCTTGATGTAAACTGATGCCGCTTGATCTCGAGAGAGGAGGGCAGGCGATAGAAATGACAAGACTCTGGTCAGACTTCATCTCACCCCATATCACCAACCTGGCATGTGGCGTTAAGCCAATCCGTTTCCAACGTACCAAAATTGTTCCGGAAGCCACAGGTGTGGTCTTGGAAATTGGCTTTGGTTCCGGGCTCAATCTCCCTTTTTATGATGGTGATAAAGTCCAGAGACTGATCGGTATAGATCCATCTGAAGGAATGCAGAGATTGGCGCGAGAGAGGATCGAAGAGACAGATTTTGAAGTGGAGTGCATCAATGCCGAGGCGGAGGATATCCCTATTGAAACCGGTGCTGTGGATACGGTTGTCTGTACCTATACCCTTTGCACCGTACCAGACCCAGAAGAAGTATTAAGGGAGATGAACAGAATCCTGAAGGCAGGAGGAAAACTTCTTTTCTGTGAACACGGTGAAGCCCCAGACATGAGGGTCAGACGATTTCAGCGCCGTGTGGAGCCCTTGTGGAAAATTGTGGTAGGAGGCTGCCATCTCACTCGAGATATTGAAAATCTTATTGAATCTAGTGGTTTTCAGATTGGTTCTTTGGATAGAATGTACCTTCCCTCCACGCCTCGTTTTGTAGGCTTCAACACTTGGGGTTGGGCCAAAAGTTGAACTACCGGGTCCTCATTCAAGAGGGGGAGTTTGTCCAGGCTCGGGAGAATCTCAACCGAGCCCTCATGCTGGAGCCTGATTTTCCCAAGGCCAATTACTTCCTCGGCGTTATTGCCAAGATGGAAGGCAACTTTGATAAGGCGGTTAACCTTTTTTCATCAGTTCGGGAGACTTACCCCCGGGACAGGAGGCTCTTGAAAGAGATCGGACAGACCCACTACTTTTCCGAGAACTGGGAGCAGGCCCGATCTGCATATGAGGACTTTCTTAAGATCGACCCCGAAGATGCTGACGCCCACTATAACCTCATGTTCATCAACCGGAATCTGGGCATCATGGACCGGTCTCGCTCCCATAGCAAGCAATACCTTAAATACAAGCCTGATGAGGCGGCACGGTCCATCAGCCAGTCCGCCCGGCTAAAATACCCTCACGCTAACAACGAGGCCCAGCTGGTCCATTCACATGACCTGAAGGCTCACACAAAAATCAACACCCCATCCCATTAACCATAAAGGAGACATCCATGAACCTGAAACAGTCACTTAGTTCTATCCTCACTCTTTGCTTGCTCTCATCTGTTCTGTTGGCACAAGAGGGCGGCTTCCCGGAGAAGATTGAGACGGACCAATTCAACGAGGCACTGAGCAGAGTGGGGCATACCTACATCGGTGGCCAGCCCACCAAGAAAGGGCTGAAAATGATGAAGAAGAACGGTGTTAATACCGTAGTGAGCATCCGTACCAAAAAGGAAATGGAGAATAGGGAGCTGGTTCCCTTTGACGAAGAGGAAGCGGTGGAGAAACTGGGAATGAACTATGTGCACATTCCTCTCAATGGAAAGGATGAACCCTACACTCCAGAAGCGCTGGCGAAGTTCAGTGACGCCATGGGGTCTAGCGACGGCAAAGTACTGCTCCACTGCACCGTGGGGTGGCGCGCCAGCCACATGTGGGTCGCCTATCTGGTGAAGCACCGAGGCGTGGACCTAAACACCGCCGTGGAACACGGCCAGGCCATCAACCTCCGGATACTCCCCTTCGAAGGTCTCCTGGGGCAGGAAGTCCAATACCGTTATAAAGTAGAAAAGTAGACTTCTTCGCCGGCTGAAGGCTGGTTAAACAACAGACGTGCCATTCGTCTGTGATTGAATTATATTCCCGGTTGCCTCGTGGGGTGAGACAAGTTAACAGTCAATAGGAGACGAATGCATGAGTGCTCCGGCGAAAGCACGGTCTGGTTTATCGCTATTTCTCATCTGTGGGTCATTTGTGGTGGCGCAGCCCTTTTCAGTGGCCGATGTGCTCAGCGCTCCGTTCCCCTCCAGCCTTGTGGCCACCAAAGACGGTAATACCTTGGCGTGGATATTCAACGAAGAAGGGAAACGGAATATTTGGGTGGCTGAAGGGAGCGACTTCAAGGCCAGACGACTCACCGATTACATGGAAGACGACGGCCAGGAGATGGGCGGCCTCAACTTTTCGCCTGATGGTGAAAAGCTCGTCTACGTCCGAGGCGGAGCCACGAATCGCCAGGAAGAGCACCCCAACCCCACTTCCGGCATTGAGGAAGTACAACAGGAAGTTTGGTGTATTGAAGTGGCTTCTGGTAAGAAATGGCGTCTGGGGGAAGGATCCTACCCGCAAATCTCTCCCAAAGGGGATCAGGTGGTACTAGTTGACCAAGGTGACATTTACATTGGACAGGTCAGTACAGATGATAGTGTCAAAAAACTTTTCTCTGCCCGCGGATCAAACACCAATCCTGTCTGGTCACCCTCAGGAAATCAACTTGCCTTTGTCAGCTACCGTGATGATCACAGCTTTATCGGTGTTTTCGATTTTGCTTCTCAAAAGATTCTCTGGATGGTCCCTTCTGTGGACCGGGACCGAGAACCAGTCTGGTCTCCTGATGGCAAACGCATAGCTTTTTTCCGTTTTCCCGGTGCTCTGGCTGAACCCAGGAAAAAGCGGGGCATGCACCTCCCTTTTTCTATCATGGTAGCAGATGTGTCCGCCGGTACAGCAGTACCAGTGTGGACGCTACCAGACTCATCTGGTGGCTTTGCCCAGAATTATCCCATTTATCCCCTCATGTGGGGAAAGGGCGACAACCTCGTCTTCTACTCAGAGCATGCCGGGTGGATGCACCTCTATTCCGTCCCTGCGCAAGGTGGAAAAGTAAAAGCACTCACCTCAGGCAACTACGAGGTGGAGGCTGCCTCCCTCACACCGGACCGGGCTAGGGTCGTTTTCAATTCTAATAACGGTGATATTGACCGCCGGCACATGTGGGAGGTGAGAGTTACAGGTGAAGGGTTGAAGCAGATCACCAAAGGAGAAGGACTGGAGTGGGAACCCATTATGACTTCAAAGGGAGACCTCGCCTTTTTCTGTTCCACCGCCCAGCAGGCCGCTGCGCCAGCCGTTCTTAAGAAGGGGGAAAGACGACACCGCCTTCTGGCACCTGAGACCATTCCGGACAAGTTTCCTATGAAGCAGATGGTGACGCCGGAGCAGTCCATCTTCAAGGCGGGTGACGGGACCACCATCCATGGTCAGCTCTTTGTTCCCAAAAAGATGAAAAAAAGTGATAAACTTCCTGCCGTAATTTTCATGCATGGTGGACCCATTCGCCAGATGTTACTTGGGTGGCACATGCGGGGTTATTACCACAACGCCTACGGCCTGAATCAGTACTTGGCCGCCAAAGGTTATGTGGTCCTTTCAGTGAATTACAGGGCCGGCATAGGTTATGGCCGTGCCTTCAGAGAAGCGCCCAACCAGGGTCCTCGTGGCTCGTCTGAGTACCAGGACATTGTGGCCGCTGCCCGATATCTCCAATCCCTTTCTTACGTGGACTCGGAGCGCATTGGACTTTGGGGTGGTTCCTATGGAGGGCTTCTAACAGCCATGGGCCTAGCTAGGGACTCTGAACTTTTTGCCGCTGGGGTGGACCTTCATGGTGTCCACGATTGGGCTTTACGTGGCCAGCGCCGCAACGGCGGCGGATGGGGTCTCTTCGGTGACGAACTTATGGAAATGGCCTTCGAATCTTCACCTGTAGCGGACGTTGCCTTTTGGTATTCGCCCGTCCTTTTTGTCCACGGCGATGACGACAGAAATGTGGACTTTATCCAAACTACCGACCTCGTTCAGCGCCTCCGGAAAGAAGGGAACGCCCACGTGGAAATGCTCATCTTTCCCGATGAGGTCCACGGCTTCCTCAGGCAGGAGAGCTGGATTCAAACCTATGAAGCCACGTCAGATTTCTTCGACCGTTTCTTGAAAAACACAAACTGATATCCATATTAAGGAGTCATGCATATGACCATCAATAAACGCAATCTTTGCCATACTATAATTCTGTTTGCAATCATCTTGTTCACCTTTCCAGTGGTGGGCCAGCACACCAGCCCAAAGCAGGTCACAAAACTGCTGGGACAGGGGCCCAACCCCGCCCCAGACCGGCGAAGCGATGAGGGAGAGGGTCCCTTTGAGCGGCTCATCATTCGCGGTGGTACCCTTATCGACGGCACAGGCGGCCCGCCCCGTGGTCCCGTCGATATTGTTATCGAGAACAACAAGATCGTCCGGGTGGCCGGTGTGGGGACACCCTTTGTTGCCATCGATAAAGAAAGACGCCCCAAGGACGCGACCTACGAACTGGACGCCGAAGGGATGTATATCCTTCCCGGCTTTGTGGACCTCCACATCCATAGTGGCAACCAGTTCAAGGCCCCAGATGCAGAATACACTTACAAGCTTTGGCTGGCCCACGGCATCACCACCGTCCGTGGTGTCGCTCTGGGACCCATGGAGTGGACATTCGGCGAGCGGGACCGCAGTGCGAAAAATGAGATCGTGGCACCCCGCATCTATATCTACGAGCGGCCCGGCAATGGGGAAGACTGGAAAGACGGCCCTATCAATGATCCCGAGACCGCCCGGAAGTGGGTCCGCTACGCCGCCCGAAAAGGGGTGGACGGACTGAAACTGGGCGCCTTCCGTCCGGACATCATGGAGGCACTTCTAGACGAAGCAAAGAAACAGAAACTGGGTTCCACCGCTCACTTGGCACAGACCGGTGTGGCACAGATGAATGCAATCAATGCTGCTCGACTCGGACTTGGCGCTATGACACATTACTACGGCCTTTTTGAAGCACTCTACAAAAATCACGACGTCCAGCCATGGCCTGTTGATATGAACTATACCGATGAACAGGACCGCTTCGGTCAGGTGGCACGGCAGTGGAACATGATCCACGAGCGGGGGAGCGATGAGTGGAACGCCCTGTTGAAGGAATTCAAGGAGCTTGACTTCATACTTGATCCCACCATGACCGCTTATCTTGCCAGCCGGGACGTCATGCGGGCCCGTAATGCCGACTGGCACGAGAAATACACTCTACCATCCCAGTGGGAATTCTATCAGCCCAGCAGGGTCTATCACGGCTCCTACTATTACGATTGGACCACTTGGGACGAGGTAGCGTGGAAGAACTTCTACCGCGTCTGGATGTCATTTCTCAATGATTACAAAAATATAGGAGGCCGGGTCACTGTCAGCTCCGACGCCGGTTACATCTACAATCTTTACGGTTTCTCTACCATTGAGGAGATGGAGCTTCTGCAAGAGGCGGGTTTCCATCCGCTGGAAATTTTCCGTGGCGCCACCATGCATGGTGCCCAGGCCATCTTTGACCCCAAGGGAGAGAAGATACAGTTCGGCGTCGTCCGCGCTGGCATGCTGGCCGACCTTGCCATTATTGGTGAGAACCCCGTCCAGAACTTGAAAGTGCTCTATGGTACCGGCGCTGTTCGCCTCAACGATAAGACCGGCAGAGCCGAGCGTGTCGGCGGTGTCCTCTATACCGTGAAGGACGGCATCATTTATGATGCCAGACAGTTGCGGAAAGACGTGGAAAAGATGGTTCAGAAACAGAAGAGGGAAAGAGGAGTTCGCTAGTATTATAACAGTTAAGTGTGATGAGACAGGATAAGCACGGGTTTTTTCTCGCTCTTCTATTAGTGGTTTTCGGCTGCGACAGCACACCGGAAGTGTCCATCGATACTCCAGTTCCTGCCGATACTGTGGCTGAAGCAGTTGCTGTTACTGTTACTGCTACTGATAATGACTCCGTCACTTTTGTAGAGCTGTGGGTTGATGGCGACTCAATCGGCCTTCCCGATGACTCCGAACCTTTCACTTTCCGATGGAACAGTGTTGATCACGGCGGCGTCTCCGCCCACAACCTGGTGGCCTACGCCGTGGATATAGACGGTAACCGCGGCCAGAGCGACACAATTATCGTTATCGTGGACAACCGCCAGTCATATCCGGAGCCTAAGTCCGTGGACAGCACCGCGTTTATGAACGGCCGATACACTATTAACTGGGCTTCAGCCACAGATAGTGATTTTGCCTCCTACCGCATCGAGAGGTCAGATGATCCGGATATGGCTGATGCCCAAGTGATCACTACCTCCAGAAATAGGACAATAACCACCTTTACTGATAGGACCATGGATCCGTTGCAACACAATTATTATCGTGTTGTTGTTATCGATACTCTCGGCTTTGAATCTCCAGGGCCGGTACTCCGATCCGATATTTATCTGCCACCAGTTCCCGCTGACTTACAATCTGTCACCTACAACTATGACACGATGACTATGGAGTGGATACCCAGCAATGGCGAGAACTTTTTTCGATATACGCTCCTTGCCGCAATTTCTGAGGCTGGTATCAAAACGACGGTTGCTACCTATGACGATCCAACAGTTACCAACCATATTCTCGATGATTTCGACCCTACTCGGGAGAACTGGTTTTGGATCTCCACTCGAAACATTTTTGATCAGACAACACTGGGCCAGGGAATGACCAACACCCCTGATCCGCCACCGACAGCTCTTGATGTTAAAAGGATTCAGTACAACCTGAAAAAAATGTTGGTGCAGTGGGAAAAATCACCTGATGAGGATTTCAGATCCTATGAAATGCTTCACAGTGATACCGAAGACGGTGTCCGGACACTTGTTACAACTGTCGAAAACCGTGAGATAACCCGTCATACGCTAACAGATTTCGATCCCACCCATGAGAATTGGTTTTGGGTTCGGGTCAACGATTACTGGAGGCAAAGATCTATAGGGGAGGCCATGACACATGGACCGGATAAACCACCAAAACCCATTGCCGTCAGATCTGTTAACTATGATCTTGAAAAGATGACTGTAAAGTGGCAGCAGTCCAGAGAGAAAGACTTCCTCACCTACGAGGTCCTCCATTCGGACAGTGAGATGGGTGCGAAGCAGTTGCTTGAAATAATCACCAATCCCAAAACCACCGCCTATCAGTGGAAAGATTTTGATCCCACCCATGAGAACTGGTTCTGGGTCCGAGTTACAGATCATTGGGGGCTTACCTACAAAGGGTCGGGTAAGACCCATGAGATTGACCCGCCACCAGTCTCCGTGGATGTGGATTCCGTTTGGTATAATGAACAAAAGATGACCGTTACCTGGGGCGCCTCCGAAGAAGCTGACTTTGCTTACTACGAACTTTTCACTTCCGACACCGAATATGGTAACCGTCGGTCTGTAGTGAAGATCGGCGACATCAACCGGACCCGCTATATCTTCCGTCATTTCGACCCAACGAAAGAAAATTGGTTCACTGTGAATGTGGTGGACAAGTGGGGACTCACATCGACCGGCCGAGCCATGACCAATGAAACGAATGAACCGCCCGAGCCCATCCGCATCACCTCCGTCCATTACAACTTTGAACAGTTCAACATCACTTGGCAACAGTCGGCTCAGACCGATTTTTCTTACTACGACCTGCTGGTCTCCATTGAGCGGGATGGCACGCTCAGGCGTCTCGTCACACTCACTTCAGTTGACGACACCGTCTACACCGTCAAAGGCAGGGGTGTTTTTGATCCCACCCGGGAGCATTGGTTCTGGATCCGCACCGGGGACACTTGGGGTCAGGAGGTGACGGGCCCCGGCCACCGGGTATTGGACGATCCTCCGCTCATGTCTTATTTCCACCCTGTGGAATACCGTAAGGACCGGTTCATCTTCAGCTGGGCTGCCAATGGCGAGGATGACTTCAGCCGTTACAACCTTTATGAATCGGCCACACCTGAAATGCTTGATGAAACTATAATCTTTACAACCGCGGACAGGATAGACACCACATTTGTTCTGAAAGGGATCGACCCTTGGGAAGCCCGTTACTATCGTCTCGAAGTGGAAGATGTCTGGGGGCTTCGCACAACAAGCGAAGTCCGAAAAGGCGATTCCGAGAGCTGGTTCATAACGATCCACGGTAATGTTCATCATGAGGAGGGGCGTTCAGTCCAGGAGACGCCCGATGGCGGATTCATCATCGCTGGTCACACCTACGCTAATGAAGACAATGGTGACATTTGGCTCGTAAAGACCGATCCCAAGGGCAATATCGATTGGACCCAAACCTATGGTGGTGAGGGGGACGACCACGCCTATTCAGTTCAGATCACGGCCGATGGAGGTTACGTCATTGCTGGTTTTTCTGAAGCCCTAGCTGAGAAGTGGAGCGACGCATGGGTTATCAAGACAGACAGCGAAGGGCGTGTGGAGTGGAACCGAACCTACGGCGGCTTCCGTTGGGACAAGGCACACCATATCCGTCAAACTGCTGACGGAGGGTACATCATAACAGGTTACACTTTTTCTCACGGCAGTGGCAATTCCGATATCTGGCTCATCAAGGCTGATGCCAGCGGTTATCCAGTCTGGACAAACACATTCGGCGGCCCGGACTGGGAGTACGGCTACGCGGTTCAGGAGACTTCCGATGGCGGTTTTGTTATTACAGGATTTACAGAGACGGAGGAAAAAAAATCGAGTCGCATCTGGTTGGTGAAGACTGACAATCAAGGTCAGGAGCAGTGGACCAAAACATTCGGCAGCCGTGAGCACAACACCGGCCATTTTGTTCAGGAGACTGCCGATGGCGGCTACATTGTTGTGGGTATCACTCAAGCTTTCTTTCCCAACTTTGAAGACGTTTTACTTATCAGAACCGATGCCGCAGGCGAGACCCTCTGGGAAAAGACCTTCGGTGGGCAGAGCTGGGACCGGTGCTACGCTATCCGTCAGACCGATGACGGAGGGTATATCCTGGCCGGTTCAAGCCGTCTCAAAGAAGAGAGCAAAGCCGATGCCTGGCTCCTGAAAACCGACGCTGTTGGCGATCCCCTCTGGCAACGCACTTTTGAGAGCGTCTCTAGTGATGAGATCACTTCTCTACAAACCACCTCAGACGGCGGGTTTGTTTTGGTAGGGTCCAGTGCTTCCATGGATGGCAGCCCTGCCGATCTTCTTTTGATCAAAACTGATGCTCGTGGTACAACACCACTCGAACCGGAAGAAAGTCCTCAGCGCTTGGGTTACAGCATAGTGAAGTGATGTGCAAGCACTGCTGACTATAGGAGAAAAATGGAAACTGATAGAAGAACATTTCTAAAAACTGCTACAGCTGGAGCAGCCGGCATCGCTTTGGGGAACCCCTTGGTCATAGGCCAGAGAAAGCAGTCAGTGGATTCGTTATATGATCAAGCCATTGTTATTGACTCCCTTTCGGTTGGACGTCAATGGGGCAAGGTGGCATACGAAGCAGTTAAACGATCCGGATATACCGGCATCCAGACAAGTCTACACAATCGTACATGGGATGGTGCTCTGAGTGATATTTCGGCTTGGAATGACCGGATCTCAGAACACCCCGACCTTTTTATGAAAGCTACTGCGGCTACCCATTTCCGCCAGGCAAAAAAGGAAAACAAACTGGCTGTAATGTATGGTCACCAGAATACAACAATGATTGAAAATAAAATGGAACGTCTGGATGTCCTTCACGACATGGGTACCCGTTGTATCCAACTTACTTATAATTCACGAAACTTGGTTGGCGATGGATGTACTGAACGAACCAACTCCGGTCTTTCCGATTTTGGGGTGGATGTTGTTAAACGCATGAATGAACTAGGTATTATTGTAGATCTTTCACACTGTGGAAAACAAACCTCATATGATGGCATACAGTTTTCCGACCCACCCGCATGCTTCACACATACTATGTGTGAAGCTATCTATAGGAACCATCCCAGGGCCAAAACAGATAACCAAATCCGGACGATGGCGGATAAAGGGGGCGTCATGGGAGTGGCGGCATTGGGGTATTTCGTTGGTCCCGACCCCGGTGGGCAAACCACCATTGAAACATATCTTGATCATGTGGACCATGTGGTGAAGGTTGGTGGCATTGACCACGTTGCTCTCTGTACTGATTTTCCCGTTCAGGGAATAAAAGTGTGGGCAACCAAAGAAACCTGGTACGAGCCAAGGCTCAAATCCTTCAAACCTTCCTACAACGTAAAGTGGCCTCCTTGGATACCTGATCTGGATAAACCTGGAAGATTCCGGAATGTGGCCCACGGTCTCAAAAAACGTGGCTATTCCGATGATAAAATAGAAAAAATACTTGGACTTAACTGGTTGTACTATTTTGATACCGTTTTGAGGGGTTAATGCAGATAGTAACGAAAAAATTGAAATAATAAACTATGTTGTCCCTATCTCGTTGTAACAACATAAATGATCTCAGGTCTCTTGCAAAACGCCGTTTGCCACGGTCCATGTTTCACTACATTGATGGTGGAGCAGATGATGAGGTGACTCTCCGACGCAACACCGACGCCTTTGACGACTATGAGATTCAACCCCGCTTCCTCAGGCCGGTAGACGAAATTGACACAACTGTCACACTCTTCGGCAAAAAGCTCGATATCCCATTCTTCATTGCCCCTACCGGCATGTCGCGGCTTTTTCATCATACCAAGGAAAATGCTGTGGCTCGTGCCGCCGCCAAGTTTGGAACGGCGTACAGTCTGTCAACACTCGGAACTGCCAGTCTTGAGGAAATTGCTAAGGAGACGGATGGGCCGAAAATATTCCAGATATATATCCTGAAAGACAGGGAACTTACTCGGGAGTTTGTGGAGCGATGCAAAGCTGCTAACTATGACGTCCTTTGTCTTACTGTTGATGTTCCTCTCGCCGGGAACCGAGAAAGGGACAAAGTGACCGGCATGACCATGCCTCCACGGTTTACGATGAAGAGTCTTTTCAGTTTTGTTACACACTTGAACTGGACATTTAACTTATTGCTTCATCCCGATTTCCGTCTAGCAAATGTGGTCCATCGGGTGGACGCACTTGGCAAAGGTGCCATGGGCCTCATAGAATATGTGAATGGTCAGTTCGACAGGACAGTTACTTGGGACGATGCCGCCCGGCTCATTCAGCAGTGGGGCGGGCCTTTCGTTATTAAGGGGGTACTTACTGCTGAGGATGCAAAAAGGGCCCGGGAAATCGGCGCCACTGCGCTCATGATTTCCAACCATGGTGGCCGCCAGATGGACGGCGTCCCGGCAGCCATAGATTGTTTAGCACCCATAAGGGATGCTGTGGGAAGTGACATGGAACTGATTCTGGATGGCGGCATCCGCCGCGGGACTCATATCTTGAAAGCATTGGCATTGGGAGCAGATGCTGTTTCTATCGGTAAGGCCTATCTCTACGGACTTGCCGCCGGAGGGCAAAAAGGGGTAGAATTGGCACTTCAGATACTTAAAGATGAGCTGGAACGTGACATGGCACTCATGGGATGTGGAACTATTCAGGAATTATCTACAGAATTTGTAAAACACCGATACGATAGAAGCATCCGATGAAAACTATTATAGGACTATTTCTCACACTTTCAGTCACAGTTGCTCAGTCCTCTGCTGACAAGCAGTTTGAGGATCTTGCCAAGCGCTACCTTGATGAATCCCCCGCTTTGGGACCTGTGGGTGCCACATCCCTCGGTGACCACCGCTTTGACCATCTTGTGAATCAGGTGAGTAGTGAAGCACGGGCTGAAAGGGTTGCCTTCAATAAAAAATACATAGAGGAACTGGAGATTATTCCCAAGGGAGAACTCTCCCGCGCCTATCAGGTAGACGCGGCTCTTTTAGACAATCGGCTCCGGTCAGGGATATGGAGGATAGAAGAGTTACAGGAGTGGTCTTGGAATCCGCTCCGCTATACAGGCTTGGCCGGCGGAGCTATCTACAGCCTTATGGCACGGGAATTTGCACCTGTGGAGGAGCGTCTTATAAATGTGGCTGGCCGGCTGGAACAGTTCCCTCGGATGTATGCTCAGATCCGTGAAACTATCATTCCGGAAAGGGTCCCTAAAATCCATGCCGAAACGGCCGTTAAACAGAATAAGGGTGTTCTTTCCATATTGGATAACCTTGTTGTGCCACAAAAAAACAAACTGAAGAAACGATACAGGAAACAGCTCAATAAGGCTATAGAAACTGCCCGGAAGGAAAATGCCAAACATCAGAAATGGCTTGAGGAGGAGGTGTTGCCGAAAGCCAATGGCAACTTCCGCATCGGCCCCAAGCTGTATGATAGAAAACTGGCATTCACTCTTCAGACACCCCTCACTCGACAACAGATATTGGAAAAAGCCGAATCTGAGCTGGTGAAAACTCGGTCTCATATGTACGATATTGCAAAAAGCGTTTACAAGGGAATGCACCCCTATACCGAATTCCCCGAGGTTCCCACCGAAGTTTACCAGCAGGCCGTCATCCGGGCCGTCTTGGAGGAGGCATACCGAGAAATCCCTGACAAGGACGGCATCATTGATTTCGCCAGGTCCTCCATAAGAATTGCAGAAGACTTTGTAAAAGAAGCGGAGATACTTACTCTGCCTTCTGATCCAGTTGAAATTATTATCATGCCTGAGTTTCGTAGAGGGGTGACTCTGGCCTACTGTGATTCCCCTGGTCCATTGGAAACGGGACTCAAAACATTCTATGCCGTTTCACCTCTCCCGGAAGAATGGACGGAGAAACAGGTGCACTCCTATCTTCGGGAATACAATCAACGATCCGTTCATAATCTCACCATACATGAAGCCATGCCAGGCCATTTTGTTCAGCTGGCACATTCCAACAGGTATCCTTCAACCTTGCGGGCAGTTTTGTCTTCAGGCGTTTTTATTGAAGGGTGGGCGGTTTATGTGGAGCGTGTCTTTCTGGAAGAAGGATTCTTGGACTATGATCCGCTCATGCAACTCATCATTCTCAAATGGTACCTCAGGGCCATTGCCAATGCCATGATCGATCAGAAGATCCACGCTGGGGACATGAGCTATGATGAGGCCATGGAATTGATGATCGAGGACACCTTTCAGGAAGAAAGGGAAGCAGCTGCGAAGTGGATTCGCGCTCAACTAACCTCGGCACAGCTTTCGACATATTTTGTCGGTTTCTTGGAGCACTATTCACTAAGAGAGGAAGTTCAAAAGCGACGCGGTGCTAAATTTGTGTTGAAAGATTACCATGATGAAGAACTGTCATTCGGTTCACCTCCTGTCCAGTTCGTACGGGCACTAATGCTAGACGAGCTCATTCCGGTGATAAAATGATCGATTCGAAACGACTTGTGCTTGTCACAATTCCTCGCTGGAACTTAGGAGTATTTATATTATTTATTTTTTTGGCCATGTTTTTCTATCCGGGTGGTACTTATCGTGATGCTACCACCGAAGGTTATATTTTTTCCCAAAACTTCTTGAGTGATCTGGGGCGGTGGGCTGTATATAATGGTCAGGAAAATTATTTTTCATCAGTCCTTTTTAGCTTTGCATTTGCTGCGACTGGGCTAGTCTTCTGCTTCTTTTTTTGGACTCTTCCGTCACTTTATTCAAAAGAAAGAAATATCCATTTGGTTTCTGTGATAGGATCGGCCGGCGGTATTCTTGGAGGTATCTTTATCATGGGCAGTGGTCTTACGCCAGGGGACTTGATGTTAGATCCTCACGTTTTTTTTAGCAATTGGTGTTTCAGATTCTTCCTCATTGCTGCAGCATGTTATACATTTGTTTTCTTTAGGACTGAAACAATGCATACCATATACGGGATGGGTTACGGTCTTTTTGCATTTCTCATAGCTGTTTACATCGGTATCATTGAATTCGGTCCTTCTATAGAAGAGAGCCTGTCAGCACTTAAGGTTCAGGTCGTATCACAAAAACTTATTTGTCTCACATTCATTTTTGCCGTGGCGTTTCAGACTTACGGCAACGAAGAGGCCCTTGGAAAACGGGGCCTTTAGCCTTCTTGTCCCACCTTAATTCTATGTCATCTTAAGGATCTGTAGATGAGTCCCCCTTTAAGAATCGGTCTCATGGGGTTCGGCCGCATTGGTCGCAATCTGTTTCGCCTCGGCTATGACAATCCCAACTTTCAGTTTACCGCCATCAGCGATCTGGGTCAGCCGGAAACACTCCGGTACCTGTTGCTCCGTGATTCCGTCCACGGCCCCTTTGATGTGGAAGCTACCGTCAGCGACAACTACCTTAAAGTAGGTGATCAAAACGTGAGGCTCCTCCCCGGGGGCAAACCTTCGGAGATCCCTTGGGATATGATGAACCTGGATGTGGTCATCGATTCTACCGGTGTCACTTGGTCAATCGAAGAGGTGAAGGCCTACCGCAATCACACAAAGCGAACCATCATTACAAACCCGGAAGTGACCTCTGTAGACCGCATTGTTGTGCTAGGGGTGAACGAATCTGAAATTTCTCCAGGTGACAAAATAGTATCGCCGTCTTCCTCTACTACTCAGGTCCTGGCACTCATGCTCAAGATTTTAGATGATGAGTTTGGTATCAGGAATGCCATGATGGCCACTGTGCATGCGTACACTTCAGATCAGCCCTTGGCTGACAATACGCGGGTTCGGCAACGCCGGAGTCGGTCAGCAGTGGAAAATATCATCCCCAACGAAACACCGTCACCCCGTTTGGTTGAATCCATGTTTCCTCATCTAGCTGGTAAAGTGAAAGGGATCGCATTCAATGTCCCCGTCCCTGACGGTTCTTGCATTGATCTTACCACGGAGCACGATAAAATGCCCTCTGTTGACAAGGTGAATGGGGTAATGAAAACCTGGTCTCAGGGTGATCTTTCCCATATTGTGGGCTATACGGAAGATCCCATCGTTTCCAGTGATGTCATCGGTTGCGGGGAGTCCATGATCTTTGATGCCAAGGCCACCATGATTGCCGCCGGAAACTTTTTGAAAACAATCTGTTGGTATGATAACGGGTGGGGTTATTCAAAACGCATTTTGGAGTTGGTAGAAGCCTACGCCGGTCTGGGAGGTGATAGTTGAGAATCGCCATTAACGGTTTTGGCCGCATTGGCCGGTCAGTTTTTCGGATATTAAACGAACGGCCTGATGTTGAGGTGGTGGCAATTAATGACCTTTCTGAGCGAGAGGTGCTGGTCTATCTGTTAAAATATGATACCGTCATGGGCCGCTTTGGTGATAAAGCGGAACTCACCGATGGTATACTGAAAACTTCCAACCATAATGTCACCCTGCTTTCAGATCCCGATCCCGCTAAACTTCCCTGGGGTGACATGGGTGTTGATGTGGTTGTGGAAGCTACCGGTATTTTTAGGCAGAAAGAACAGTTGGAGAGTCATCTTTCCGCCGGTGTCGGTAGGGTTATCCTCACCGTTCCCGCCAAGGATGAGATCGATTACACGGTGGTTATCGGTGTGAATGATAACAATCTGAGACCTGATCACAAAATTATTTCCAATGCCAGCTGTACCACCAACTGTCTCGCACCCATGGCCAAGATACTAAATGATTCTTTCGGAATTGAGACAGGCGTCATCAATACTATCCATGCTTACACCAACGATCAGCGGCTGGCTGATGTGCCTCACAAGGATTGGCGCCGGAGCCGCGCTGCTGCTGAGAATATAATACCCACAACCACTGGTGCTGCAAGGGCTGTGGGAAAGGTCCTTCCCGAACTGAAAGGGAAGTTGGATGGTATCGCTATGCGCGTCCCTGTCCCAGACGGATCTGTGGTGGATCTGGTGGTTCGGCTGAATCAAGATGTTACCGAAGAGCACGTGAAAGAAGCAGTACGCGCCGCTTCCGAAACGGATAAGCTGGCGCCCATCTTGGAGTACCAAGAGGAACCTATCGTTTCTACAGATATCATAGGCAACAGCCACTCTTCCATTTTTGACGCCCCGTTCACACAGGTCATTGACGGCTCGCTGGTAAAGACACTCAGCTGGTATGACAATGAGTGGGGTTATTCTAACCGCGTTGTAGACCTTATTGATATCCTAGGTAAGTTCGACAGCGGCACGGCGTGAAGGGCGGCCGTAAAGTTGTCTTCGCCATTTTTCTCTTTTGGGCATTCTTTCTTTCTGCTCTCGGCATCTTACTGAACCGCTACGAATGGCTTTAGTGGGACCTCTTCCATGAAAAAAAAAGTGGTCCATCTTATCATTCTCCCGCTACTTGTTGGCTGCGCTGGAGAGCCCATAGTGGTTACCGAGACCTATCCCAACGGTCAGAAAAAAGAGGAGGGAAGTATTCTCAATGATCGCAGGGAAGGGAAGTGGGCATGGTGGTACGCCTCAGGTCAGAAGCGTGGTGAAGTAATCTACAGTAACGGAAAGAAAAACGGTCCCGCCGCCTACTGGTTCAAAAACGGGAACTTGGATCGTAAGGGTGAATTCAGGAAAGATAGGCTTCACCACGAGTGGACTTTCTGGTATTCTAGCAGCGAGAAGCGGTCGATTGCAACTTACTTAAGGGGTCAGTTTCACGGCTCTTACGGCCGGTGGTATGAAAACGGTCAGCAGGAAATGGAGGGACAATACCATCGCGGTGAGCGAACGGGTGAATGGAGTTGGTGGTATGAATTGGGGCAACTTCGATCGAGAGGATTTTATGAGAGAGGGAAACGGACAGGGAAATGGATCTTCTGGGATACGAAAGGAAAAATAACTCAAGAAATGAATTTCAATCCATCAGATTGATCGCAAACATTGTCTTTAACCAACATCACTTTTGTCATTTTTCGCCACCACTCTTTTCATGAGATAAAGACCTGTGATATCGATTAAACCTATATCAGTCGGCATTTTCATTTTTAATGATGTGGAGGTGCTGGACTTTACCGGCCCCTTCGAAGTTTTTTCCACAACCCGAAAGCAGGCCG
>DTTI01000002.1 GCA_012964825.1 Candidatus Neomarinimicrobiota bacterium | reverse complement strand
ACTACCTGATATAGGTTTTTTATCTTTTCCTCATGAACGGTTGCTGACGGATCCCAGCGTCCTTCTTCAATGAGAGTCACCAGCTGATCCAGTTCACCTTTAGCTGAAAATTGCATCTTTTCACCTTGTTTTGAGAGACCTAGTAACGTTAATCCTGGTGTTACGGTAAATCCCTTTCGAGTAAGCAAATCTTTCAACTTCAGCGCCAGGCGGGCCAGAGGTGACCTTCCAGGTATTTTTCTCTTTCTGTAGTAACGATATAGAAGCTGAACGCCGGGGATGAACCCTATGGTGGCAATCATAACAGTGGCAGTCTTCCAGTTTGCCATACTTCGAACAGTTGATCTCATTTTAATTCTGAACTCTCTCGCTGACACACGTGTGCCAAGATCAATATTTTTCGAGTCGGGTAGAATGGCATTCCACAGACCAGTATATAGCAGTATTTGCCGGTCCAGATTGTAAAAGACCACCCACTTATACCATTGAAGTTTCATTGAATCAAGCCAGAGACTCAGGTTGGTGAAAGCAGTAGAAAAATAAGATTCTGACAGTGAGGGTGGCGTAGGATCAAATGTTATCCAACCGTACTCAGGGAAAAAAACCTCAACCCATGTGTGTGCATTGGCCTCTGTTACAATATAATAGTCTCCGTAACTGTTATATTGAGAACCGAGAAACCCATTAACTGGTCTTGCAGGAACTCCCAGTGTACGCATCATAAGCACCATAGCTGTGGCAAAATACTCACAATGTCCTTGTTTTCGCTCAAAAAGGAAATTGGAAATTGGATCTTTAGGTCGTCCTACTCCCTCCGTAGTGTAGCTGTATTCTTTCTTAAGGGCATTCTCTATGGTAAGAGCCAAGGCATAAGGATTTTGAGTTCCATTAGAATATTCTTTTGCCAGATCACTGATTCTTTCATCCAATTCAAGGGGCAGTTGAGTGTAACGCTCCTTCAAATATGGCGGATATTCCTTCCTTACTGGATCAAAATTAAACGCTGTATGGTTGATAATTGAGGAACGGACCGTATAGTCTAAAGGTTTGTTCTCTTCCTGATCGTGAGTAAGGTCGTTCACGTCATCAATGAAAAATTTTGTACGTTTATGTTTTCTTCGAGAAGAACCTCGGTTGTGAGACTTTATTCCCAGAGGCTTTGCAGCAGCAAAGATAACGGGGGTGTCATTATGTAGTGGCTCCTGATAAATATTGTATTCAAACTCACTATCATTCGTTATTTCAAGGTTAAGTTTATCAGGAATAGTTAAGTATCCATCTCTACTATATTCCAACAAGGGGTGACTTTTTGATTCACTTTTTGACCACCCATTGCCATTATAATGATCAAAGGATACTCCCCTCAAGAAGCTAGATTTCAGGACGTTAAGATTTTTTTCACCGGAAAGAAATTCAAGTCGCAAGACGATTTTTGCTGAGGTTTTCAGGGTACCGAAATGACCCAGATCAATGGCATCAGAAAAGCCCTGGACTGTCTCTCCTTCCTTGCCCGGAGCAAAAAAGCCAAGGGTGAATCGGGGGAATAGAAAAAATACAGTTAAAGAAAAAACAAGAAGAACAAGTCCCAAAAACGAAGAGCCCAAGAGAAACTTCCCTGATACGAATTTGGACGCTTTTTCAGCAACAATGTCGTGGTGTGTGGAAGATTCAACTTGTTGAGAGATATGAGTATAGACCAGAGTCCAGGTCAGAAACATGGCGTAAAAAAAGAAAGCAACAGCAAAGGATATATCAAGATTTACGATAGCAGAAGCAACCAAAATAAGAAAACTCAGTCCGATGATCTGAAAGTAGTGTCTGCTTGTTTTTAACCGCATCCCCCTGGTGATGGTGGCAAGAAAAACAAGATTTATGCTGTTAAACAGGTGGTCGCCTTTTTGAAAACCGGTAATAACAATGACCAACAGAGTTACCATAACTAGAATTCGAAAGATTGATTCAATATTTTGTGGAAACGTTTTTGATCCGATCGTCATCCCCATTATTAAACCAGCAGTTGCCATCATCCAAAAAATTGCCGGCATTGCTTCAGACAGATAAAGCGGAACAGCAGCAACAACAATAAGGGCAACACCCATGGACCGTATCATGCGGGGTAGCGTCATGATACTCCCTCTCTCCCGACTGGCATCTGGTAACGCATCCTTGAGCGTCCATTCATCTGTGAAACATCCAGTGTGTCCAGGTTTACTGATATTAACGTGTCAGAAAATCTTTTTTTCTGCTGAGATCCACTTATCATAAAATCCTGATCAGCATCCAGAAGCGCCAAAGCGGAAAAAATTCGCTTTAATGAGGAAGTCCCTGCCCCCTCATTAATATGTAAGTTGGGAGCCACCAGGCCCACATGAAAATTTCTGTGAACTAAAAATCTGACAATGGACGCGGCAATCTCTATTCCTTGCTCCCGCCGTTCTTGAACTATATGATCCCTGTGGCTGCCTGTAAGGTAGACTGTGGCCCTCCTTCCTGCCAGTTCCTCAAACTCCTTAATGGCAAACTGTTGTCGGGAAGCTGTTTTCTTCCAGTGAACATTTCTCCAATCATCACCTGGATGCATCTGTCGGATAGAATAAAACTCTAACCCCTGACCTTTATTGTTGTGGGCGTCAAAATGATCATCCTGCTTAATGGATAATTGACTTAAGATTGTTTCAACCGACTCTTCACCCTTGGGCATCACCAAAACAGAGCGGCTGAATTCATAATGTCTGCTTTTAGAAAAAAAAGAGAACGGGAAACGGGTACCTATTGATATTCCTCTTATTTGCTGTTTGCCTCTTTTTGGGAAAACCAATCGTACCATCATATGTCCTTCTTCTCCAGCTTTTAGCTTCAGCAGTATTCCTTTCTTCTGAATGATACCACTATCATCAGCGACTAACAGGTCTCCTTCCAATGAGAAAGAGCTCAGGTACCGTTTTTTGTTTTGGATCTTGATAGATCCAAATGTCTCAGATGAAACAATTGTTTCTGACGGAAGGTCCACTTCCCAGCGCAGTTTTTTCAGCGTCAATTCTGACAGGATTCCGCTTGCAACAATGATCGATAGGAGCATAGCCATCAGGAGATAAAGAAGGTTTACACCGGTGTTCACAGCGGCAAAGCCTATCCCCAGTGTAATGAACACTAGAAACTTTCCTTCCATGGTAAAGGTGAGCTTCCTTGGAAAAAAGCTGCTCTGCATCATCCTGTTAATTAAACTTTTTCTCCGGTCCCGAAACCGTACAAACAGCAATGTGTTTACCACGAACAGAAAGACAAATATCACCTTCAAACGCATATAATACGGGAACTTGAAGATCATGTAAAATGAAGACCCCGTAATAAACAGCATGATAAGGCCCACTAAGGAGACCTTCACTCCTTTGGGTCTAATATGAAGAACTTCTAGTATGCGGTCTCTCAAGGGGCCGGAATGGAACTCAGTATATCTTCTATTTTTGATAAGACCTGGCTTCTTTCACCCAATATATTTGAAGATCCTCTCAAGGTGAGCCTGTGTGCCAGAACGTGTGGCGCTATGGTTTGAATATCATCAGGTGTAACATAATCCCTCCCTTTAACAAGTGCGTAACCCCGAGCCGCACGCATCATTTGCATGCCCGCTCTTGGGCTGGCACCAAGCTCAAAATGATCTGCCTCCCGAGTAGCTAATACAATGGAATGAACATAATCGATGAGCTCATCCTGTGCCGACACAGAATCAACACTCTTTTGAAGATCTTGTACCTGTTGGCTATCCAAAACCTTGTTAATCTGATCAAATGATTCGTTTTCATTCTGACCCCCGATAATCTCTTTCTCTATAGAAGTCTCGGGGTAGCCTATGGTCACAGAAAGAATAAATCTGTCAATTTGTGATTCGGGAAGAAAATACGTCCCTTGGATCTCCTTAGGGTTTTGAGTTGCCATAATAAAAAATGGGGTGGGCAGTTGGAATGTTTCCGTATCAATGGTTACTTGGTTCTCATTCATTGCTTCCAAAAGTGCACTTTGCGTCCTGGGTGATGTACGGTTTATCTCATCGGCCAAAATTATATTGCTGAAAACGGGACCTGAACGAAAAGAGAATTCGGCTGTGGATGGGTTGAAAACAAAAGTGCCAAGAATATCTGAAGGCAACATATCTGAAGTAAATTGTATCCTTGAAAAATCCAGATCCAGTGCTTTGGACAGTCCTTTAGCCAAAGTTGTTTTGCCAACCCCTGGTACATCCTCAATGAGAATATGTCCTTTAGCAATAAGAGAAGTGATTGTCAACTCCACTACAAATCGCTTCCCGAAAAAAACTTTTTCTACCTCACTGATAAGGTTTTCAATAAGACCAGTCTGATTCTTCTGGATATCTTTGATTTCGCTGCTGTCCAATATGAACCTCTCTTTCTTCCTGATAAGAAAATTAATTGTATCGAATCAATTATTATAATAATCTAAA
>DTTI01000001.1 GCA_012964825.1 Candidatus Neomarinimicrobiota bacterium | reverse complement strand
ATATGATTTTGATGAAGACACGACGGTGACAGTTGAAGAGACCCATATTTTTGATATCTCTAAGCTGGGTTCCCGGGTGATAGGGGAGTGGAACGTTACATCCGCTATTGAAGGTGGGTCAGCGGTTGATCTGACAAACCTCAGTATGAAATACACTTTCGAAAATGATAGCAGTGTAACCTTTTCACGGACGGAGGCGACCACGGATGGTATTGATGTCGGTTATGCGTCTGTTCCTGCTTTTGTGGATATTGATCAAGACGCGGATGCCGATCTTTTTGTGGGAAGCCTGGACGGTACCATAAAATATTTTGAGAACACGGGTACTAGCATGAGCCCTGTTTTTTCTGAGAAGTTAGGGACCAGTAATCCTCTCAACGGTGTGGTGGTAAGCGGGTGGGCTTCTCCCACTTTTGTGGATATCGATGGGGACGGTGATATGGATACGTTTATCGGGCAGGATGACGGTACCGTCAGCTACTACACAAATGGCGGTTCCAGTTCCAGTCCATCGTTTTCGGAAGTATCCGGTAATGACAATCCTCTGAATGGTGTGGATGTTGGCTATAACTGTGTACCCAATTTTGTTGACATTGATGGTGACGGTGATATGGATGCTTTTCTAGGGGGTTTTGATGGGTCTACCAACTATTACAAAAACACTGGAAACAGCACAGCTGCAACTTTTACAGCCCAGGCTGATGATTCCGAAGTTGCTAAACTCGCTGTGGAAGCTAACCACTCAGCGCCTGTATTTGCGGATATTGACAAAGATGGAGATTTGGATGTATTTGTCGGTGTCGGTGATGGAACAATTAAGTTTTTTACTAATACAGGTAACAGTAATTCTCATTCATTTTCAGAGCAAACGGGTGAGGATAATCTCTTGAGTGATGATATCGGAGCAAACGCTGCGCTGGATTTTCAAGACATTGACGGCGATGGAGATTTGGACCTGTGTGTTGGCGAGTATGATGGTAATGTTAATTATTATAAAAATAGCGGTTCCCCAAAAACAGCCACCTTTGTGTCTCAGACTGAAAACTTTGGTGCCAATATTACAACTACGAGAGCCGGCGGTTGGATATATAAGGATGCTACAAAGCTGGTTCAGGTGGCTTTCTATGACACCTCAGGCGGCGAGGTCGAAACGGGTACTGTCTCTTTCGATACGGACAGCCTAACCATTCCCGTCAGCTCCTACATGTACTGGAAGACTGACAAAAGAGACGTTACCTTTCAGAAAACTGCACACGTCACTGGTTTTTCGGCTCCCGCCGATTCTGTTGTTTCTTTGTCAGGAGGATGGGGCTATGATAAAGATACTAATCTCCTGTCCGTCATGGTATTGGGGCAGACTGAATCCGGTGCGGTCAGTTTTCATACTAAATCATCAACGGTGCCCGTTGGCGCTTTCATGTATTGGGAAAGCAGTGACCGAGGAACTATCTCTTTTGTAAAAACAGCCAATGTTTCAGGTGCGAATGCCACCCCTGATTCCGTAGTTACATCCGCCGGCGGCTGGAACTGGGATATAGGTACCGGTGTCCTTTCCGCCACCATTATGGGTAAGCAGCTGTCAGGGCCTGTCACCTTTGAAACGGAAGGGCCGGTAGTCCCTGTCAACGGTTTTATGTACTGGAAGACGGATCAGGAAGGGAATTTGACCTTTAAAAAAGAATCAAATGTCAGTGGCTCCAGCACATCTATGAAACTTTCTTTGGACGCTACCAGTGGTTCACTGGATATACATCATGTTTCCTCCACAAGCAATATAACCGTAGAGATAGCTGACAGTTTGAGATCAAACTTTCGGGTAGAAGGCCTTTTTATTCCCAGTAGCAATAAAACCAGTGGGCTTATTTCGGCAAAATTCCAGGACCTTTTTGTGAAGATTCCCATAACTATCGTTAACCGCTAACTCGTTGTGAAAAAGTTTCTCAAAACTCTTACTCTTCTTATGATACTCCCGCTGGCGCTGGTGGGACAATCGATGCGGGATTTGGAATACCAAGTTATAAAGCTCAGTTATGTTGAAGTGGATAGGGCCCTGGCCATTCTTAAGACAGTGGGCTATACGGTGGTTGAATTTAAAGGCGGCAAAGGCGAGCTGGCGGGAGAATACAGTTTTACTCCAGTTATTAGCCCTACACTTAATATCAAGGAATTGCCCAGGAAAGATAAAGATATACTCCCCATCATCATCAAGGTGCCAGACACCGAGACCGTCAGTCTGCTTACACAGGAAAAAGGGAAATCGGCCAAAGGTAAAAAAGCGGAATTGGGCCTTGATCTCGCCGGAATCCCCATGCTAGGGGCTACCGCCGGCGCCCCTCAGCAGCAGATCCTCGTCGGCTATAATCCCGACGATTTTGAGCCGGTGGCGAAACTTCTCAATCTGCTGAATAATAAAATTGACATCCCCGCGGCACAGATCCAGATCGAAGCGTTGGTCATCGAAATTGACTCCGATAGACTGGACGCACTGGGAGTCGATTTCGGTGGTGCTCAGGGAGGCTTAACGGGCCAGTTTCCGCCGCCCAATCCAAGTACCGGGGCGTTTAATCCTTTCTCGATAGTGTTCGATAGGACAATCCTCGGCACAGCTACAGATTTCAACACTCAGCTCCAGGCCCTTATCAGCATCGGCACCGCCGAAATTCTATCTCGGCCCTCCGTGCTGGTACTGGACGGTCGACAGGCGAGGATTCAGGTGGGCCAGCAGATCCCCATCGTAAAGACCACCAGCACGCAGACAGCAGTTTCAAAATCTGTTGATTACATCCCGGTGGGTATTGTCCTCAACCTCAGGCCACGGGTGAGCGCGGATCTGACTCGGATCACTATCCAGATCGAGACCATCATCACCGAGACGGAAGAGCGTCTCGGCGCGCTGGCCGCCACTTCGGGTGTTCAGGAGGCGCCTCTCATCAACAACCGCAAAGTGCAGTCGTTTGTCCGTGTGACTAACAACACGCCCTTCATCGTGGGCGGACTCATCTCCAAAAAAGAGACCGAGCTGATATCTGGCGTTCCCATTCTCTCTTCCATTCCGTTCTTTGGGAAGCTCTTCCAAAGCTCCACCATAGAGACCAAGCGTAAAGAGGTCATCGTCGTTATTACACCACACGTTATTACCGAACTGGGCAGCAACTTCAGCCGCGTTATCCCCTTGGACTCAGACATATTCAACATTACCGGCAATCTACTCTTCCAGAACAACTACCGTGTTAAAAACGCCGACATTTACGACCTCAGTTTCATCTATGAAAGCCCTGTTTTCATGAAAATGCTTGAGGATGTGGCCACCGCCGCTGAAATAGACAAGACGCTGGCAATGACACAGCCGTTCAAGGGACTTCTCGAGGGGGAAATTCCCGGCGAGGCGATCCTCGTGAGGAGGATGATTTATGAAATCATCAGAAATCATAAATACTACGAGTCTATTGACCCTAAGAAGGTGATCTTCTTCATGCAGTCCCAAGATGACCCCGCCGGTTTCGATGTGAAGGGCCTTGCGGGATATATCAAGGATATTGCAAAAAACAATGCATTAAGGCTGAGTTATTCAGTCCATGAAAAAGCCTCAGCGTCGAAACCGTTCGTGCAGCCTACGGCCGACTTGGAATACATTCCTGCCAGCCGTGGATTCAACTACAAAAGCGAGCTGGAAAAGACAAACATCTATGGTGCCACATCAGAGGAGGACGTCTTTACTATCATAGTGAAAGATGCCAGTCATGAGCGGCGTCTCTATGAAGTGCTCATCATGAAGAAGTTATTGGATATCAATCCTGATCTCAAACTTACTCTCAACTATTTCAAGCCTGGCATCGACATCCTCTTCCCGGCGCCGGAAATCCTAGAGAAAAATACCCACGTGGTATCCAGGGACGTGGCACGATATTTCTATGAAGTAAACAACTATTACGGTGTGTTCGAGAAAGAATTCAACCGAGAAACCGCCGCAGTAGGCCGTTTGCTTGAAAATCGGTAATTCGCGAAAAAAAAGGAAAAATGTGACACAAATCATTGATTTTGACAGATGAAAAGGTTATCTTGCTTTCAAGCTCGAGGTAATTGTACCTCTACCATTAACATTAAGAAGGGGAAAATCATGAAAATGATAAAACCGATAATGGCGTTTATGTTTGTTTTTGCTCTCATCCTGCCTGTACAGGTTTTTGGGCAGGACCCGCCCCGTTGTGAGTTTCACCAGGTGGATTTTAATTCACAAGAAGAAGCAGATGCGCATTTTGATCCAGCGCTGAATCCTGTATGTCACGATTGCGGTATGACCTTTGGTGGCGAGCAGGAATTAGTGGCCCATGAGATGGCTGAGCATCCGCCCCGTTGTGATGAGCACGATATTACTTTTGCCTCACACGAAGATGCGGATCAGCACTTTGCTGATGAGCATCCACCAGTTTGTCCCGTATGCGGTGAGAGTTTTGGTAACTGGGATGAAGTAAATGCCCATGAGATGGCTGAGCATCCGCCCCGTTGTGAT